>CAJOKK010000053.1 GCA_905235165.1 uncultured Atopobiaceae bacterium
AACGGTCAGTTGTCTACAAAATGCGGACAACTGACCGTTCACAGAAACAAATATATTCAAGGTGAGGAAAAATACAAGAGCAAAGAATATTGGACGTTATATCAAAACGGGGAAGCGGTAACTCAGGGTAAAATGAACGCCGGTGTCATTTCAGGCTTATCCATCAGGCTCCTCGGTTAATTCTAATCTAGTGGAGACATTACAAATTCAAAAAATCAATAGTGTATTAAAGATTGGCGTTGTCTATTATGGACAATGCCACTTTTCTTTTCCTCTAAGTTGGCGATGCATTTTCTGGCACACTTTGGAAAATGACTCAAAAAAACTAATAAGGTTGCAGACAACTGTCGAACAACTCGCAGATGAGAATAAAGAAGTTATAGCTTCAGAATACGAACTAAAGGCTGAAATCGAAGCACTGAGGAGTCTTTTGGCCGGCAGGGAGGCAGAGAATAGGCAGCTGGAAGAAAGCGCAGCAGCATTAGGCGCCCTTAAGGCAGATAATGAAGACCTTACCTTCAATAATATGTATTCCTAGTATTCGGGTGTTGTTCATCCGACCGTTTGGCTATACTTTACAAGAGTATTTGGCTAAATTTTGAGACCATTTGGACTGAGTCAACAATATTATTTCATTGGAATATCTCAACTCTCTGTCTTGCTCTCAGCAGTTGTGAGATCCAACTCATTCAGATCGAGCTTCAAGTTCAGATATGTATCCGGATTATTTCTAACCAATAGAACAACCGTCTCCACATGCCTTGGGACAATGGGGTTGATAAAAAGGCACATATTAACGGTGTTGCCACAACTGTCCTCGAAAAGCCTATGCCGTTGACCAGTTATGATGGAGCAGCGGAGACGATTCTATGGTCTCGGCAAACAGAATTTGTCAGTTTATGGTCATCTCCGGTCTGTGTGCATAAAAGATCTTTTTTGGATTTAAAGACATGAGTTTATCCCAGTCCTTCTTAAGCCCGGCATTATCCATATACGCGTCAATATATTCGTACGGTTCAAGATCGCCCACGAAGCAATCCCCATCGTCCAAAACAAGAGAAACACTGTCGGCACTATGGCTTGGGGTATGGACTATCTGCCCGAATATACCTATTCTCTGAAGAAAGTCTCTGCTTTCTTCACAGGAAATGACGGCAGCCCGGGTTTCATCAATGGGGTCTGATGATATCTTTTCTCTGGCAAATATGGCATCTGAAAAATGTACGGAATTCATCTGCACGTCTATGAGGATAAGCTTTACGCCCTGCTTCATCAGATCACTTATAAGCCCCATGTGGTCCGGATGATAATGAGTCGCCAGCACATACCCTATGTCTTTCACCCTTAAATCGTTTTGCTTTAAAGCTTTGTAGAACGCAGGCAGTGTTCCTGCGAAGTCGGTATCGATAAGCAGGCTGCTGTTACGTCCCTCGATCAAATATGTATTTGTATTGCCATACTTCAATTTCAGCATGCGTCACCTGAACCGACCGGTTATTTCCCTAATAACCAGTCAGACACCTTCTGCTTTGAATTCTTAGCCTGCGAACCCTTAATGGCAAGTCCGTTCTTTTGGACATCCGCGCCTTTGCACATCTTCACATCCGAAACCATACTTGCAAGGCCGGAGCCCACATGTGTGCTGATAACTCGTACAGTCTTTCCTGTGAAATCTAGTCCCTCCAGAGCAGTCTCAATCTCCGGAGCGTAAGTTCCCCAGTAGGTCGGGCTCATAATATAAATCGTATCATAGGGCAGCAAAGCCGCGAAGTTGTGAATACGGGGCCCCGTTTCTCCAACTTACCGGCAGCAAAGCCGCAAAGTTGTAATTACAAGGCCTCTTTTCTCCAACTTACCGGCAGCGGTGCCGCAAAGTTGTGAATACGGGGTCCCTTTTCTCCAACTTACCGGCAGCGGTGCCGCAAAGTTGTGATTACGGGGGCCCTTTTCTCCAACTTACCGGCAGCGTTGCCGCAAAGTTGTGATTACGGGGGCTTGTTTCTCCAACTTAGCGGCAGCCAGTGAGAATAGCAGCTGCCTCTCGCGAGTCGATTTGTGGACTTGGGCGGCGCCGGCCGTCGGAGTCCGCGAAACTGGGGCGGCTTTTACGGACTTGGGCGGCACCGATCGCTGGATTCCGCAAAGTGTAGAAGCCTCTATTGTCCTTTGGCCTTTGACAGCAGCGCCACCGTCTCCACGTGCTTGGTGTGGGGGAACATGTCGACAGGCGTAATGCGCTCGAGACGATAGCCTTTCGAGCGGAGAAGTTGTCACGGGCTTGCGTGACGGCATTGCAAGAAACGTAGACCACGCGCTCGGGTGCAAGGTGAGCGACGGCAGAGAGGAATTCCGGCGTCGATCCGGCACGCGGCGGGTCCATGATGACCACGTCGAAGGCGTGGGAGCCGCCGGCAGCCTTGGCGATGAAGCTCGTCGCGTCGGCGCGAATGAACTCGCAGCGCTTGGCAACATCGTTGGCGGCGGCGTTTCGCTTGGCGCAAGAGACGGCACCGCGTACCTGCTCAACGCCGGTGACAAGAACGCCCTCTGTCGATGCCGCTGCGCAAATGCCAATGGTGCCTGTGCCGCAATAGGCGTCAAGAACGCGCATCCCCGGCTGCAACTCAGCTCCCTCGAGGGCGAGCTGGTAGAGAACCTCGGTCTGCACGGGATTGGTCTGGTAGAAGCTGGTGGGCCCGATCTCGAAGGTGCAGCCCAACAGGCGGTCGTGCATGATGCCGGGGCCAAAGAGGGTGCGGCACTCGCGACCCAAGATGGCGTTCGTGCGACGCTCGTTCACGTTCTGGACGATGGTGGTCAGGGCACCTTGCGACTCGCGCAGGGCAGACACGAGCTCCTTCTCGCGAGGAATCGTGGGGCCGTTGGTCACGAGCGTCAGCATGAGGTCGCTCGTGGCGTAGCCGCAACGCACGACGGCATGGCGCAGACATCCTGTTCCGCGGTCTTCTTGATAGGCGGGAATCCGCAGGTCAGAGGCGATATCAGCAACGGCGTTCAGCACTTGGCGGGCACGCGGGTCCTCCACGAGGCATTCGTCGCAGCGCACGATGCGGTGCGAGCCTGCCGCGTAGAAGCCACTTCTGATGCGGCCCTTCTTGCCCGGCGCAAAGGGCGTTGCCGCCTTATAGCGAAAGGCGCGAGGCTCGTCCATGCCTCGAACGTCATCGATGGAGGCGCCGTCCTCGGCGACCATCTTCGAGAAGAGCTCGGTCACGAACGTTTGCTTGCGTCCGAGCTGTATGGGGTAGGGTACGGCGAGCCATTCGCAGCCGCCGCACTTCTTGGCAATGGAGCATGTGTACGTCTTGTATCCCATGAGCCTAGTGTAGCGCCGTTTGTCGCGTCCTCACCAAAAGCGGCGGTATTATCTACATACCAAGGTGGCTCTTGCGCCGTCTTGGCAGAGAACACAGCTTAAATGCAACCAAGGATGCACGTATGACCACACAGAACACTCCTTCCCAAGCCGTTCTTGCCGTTGACGAGCAGACCCTCGAGCGGCCGCAGGCTCCCCAGGCCCATCCCGACTTCGATCGCCTGGTACGTACCATCTGGCGCCTGCGCCAAAGTGACGGCTGTCCTTGGGACAAGGAGCAGACGCACCGCTCCATTGCGCAGAACATGATCGAGGAGACCTATGAGGCGGTTGATGCCATCATGGCCGATGATGTTGAGCACCTGCGCGAGGAGCTGGGAGATATGCTCGAGCAGGTTCTTCTCAACACGCAGATTGCCGAGGATGATGGGGAGTTCACTATCGACGAGGTCTGCCGCGAGCTGAACGAGAAGCTCGTGCGCCGTCATCCTCACGTGTTTGGCGAAACTGCGGCCAGCTCGGCCGAGGGTGCGCTTGCGCGTTGGGACGAGGTGAAGCGTCAGGAACGTGCGGCCCGTGGTGAGCGAGGCGAGAGCTCTGGCCTGCTCGATTCGGTGCCTTCGTCGCTGCCTGCGCTCATGCAGTGCCAAAAGATCAGCAAGCGCGCTGCCAAGGCGGGCTTCGAATGGGAGAGCGTCGCGGACATTTGGGACAAGGTCGCCGAGGAGCGCGCTGAGTTCGAGCAGGAGGAGCGTGGCAGCGAGGCTGCGGCACAGGAGTTTGGTGACCTGCTCTTCTCCTTGGTGAACGTCGCGCGTCGCGAGGGTATTGACGCCGAGGCCGCGCTGGCTTCGTCCAATCGCAAGTTCCGCAGGCGTTGGGCAGCGATGGAGCTCCTGGCCGCTGAGCGTGGTCGCGACTTGGAGGATTGCACGACAGACGAGATGAACGAGCTCTGGGATCTCGTGAAGGTAGCCGAGCGTGAGGCGTCGGTAAAGGCGGGTGAGTAAGGTGGAGCAGGTGGACGAGAGACGTCGCCGGAGCGTGTCGCAAGACCGTGCGGCCATTCGGCGCGACGGCGAGGCCCATCGCGAGCGCAGGCGGGGCGCAAGGCAAGAAGGCGCTCAGCAGCACAAGGCGGAAGCCCAGCGAGCGTCGGGCGAAGCGGAGCGCGACGATCGCGAGGGCGGGCGTCGTAGTCCTCGCGAATTTCTGGATGCCCTTATCGAGGTCGTGACGAGTCGCCCCGGCATATCCTGTGCCATTTTGGTCATCGCCATTCTCCTCGCCGTGATGTACGGCCCCGCGCGCGACTACTACATTGCCTGCCGTAGGGGCCAGTACCTGCGGGCCTACTACAGCGAGGTCGTGGCCCAGAACAACGAGCTCACCCACGACACCCACTACTACCTGTCCGAGGAGGGCATCGTTGACGAGGCCCATCGTCGTGGCTATGCAAGGGAAGACGAGACGAGCGTTGTGGTTGAGGGCGCTCCGGAGGATGAGGACGTGGTTGCCCTCAGCGACATAGAGATCGACACGAACCCACCGCTCTACATCAAGGTGCTTGACGTTCTCTTCTTCTACAAGGAGGGCGTTACGCTTTAGGCTGCTTGTCAGCTGAGCGTGTTGCCCGGTGGTCGTGAGGCAATCGCTGTTCTCGTGAACAGGCGAAAGGGTGGTTATATGCAGCGTGTATCGTGTATCGACATCGGAACCGTTACGGCTCGCCTGGCCGTTGCCGACGTGGACGACGGGCGCGTAATGCGCCTTGCCAAGCAGTCGACCATCGTTGACTTGGGAGAAGGACTCTCGGCTTCGGGACGTATCTGCGAGGCGGCAAAAGGCCGCCTGCTCTCCTGCGTTGATGGCTATCTGGCCGCTGCGCGCGCGGCAATGGCTCCGCTGGTGTGCTGCACCCTAACGAGCGCGGCGCGCGATGCGGAGAACTCCCAAGAGGTGCTTGAGGGACTTGCCGAGCGCGGGCTTGAGGCGCAGGTAATCCCGGGCGAGGTCGAAGGCATGCTGACCCTCCTGGGCATTGCCCAGGACTTTCCGGGCGAGCCCGTGCTCATTGCCGACAATGGCGGTGGATCGACTGAGTTCGCGCTGGGCTCTCTTGAGAACGGCACCCTTGACGTGGCCTTCGTTCGTTCCATTGACGTCGGCTGCCGTCGCGTGACCGAGCGCTTCCTCTCTGAGCGCGAGAGCGGCATTCCCAGCGAGCAGGAGCTTGCCGCGGCCCATGAGTTTGCCGCAGACCTGTTTGCCCCAATTTCTGGCCTTCTCGCTGAGGCGGATGTGCGTCCCGAGCGCCTGGTGGCCTGTGGCGGTACGGTGACCAGCCTGGTTGCCATGCGCGACAAGCTCGAGCCCTACGACTCCTCCCGCGTGCACCTGCACGAGCTCTCCCTTGCGGACGTGGAGACCTTGGAAAGCGAGCTGGCGGCCAAAAGCGTTGCCGAGCGCGCCGAGATGGCAGGGCTGCAGGCCAAGCGTGCCCCGGTTATTCTGGGTGGCGCGGTTGGCGTGAGCGAGATCCTGCGAGCAACGGGCTTCGACAAGCTGACGGTAAGTGAGAGCGACCTTCTCTTTGGCCTTACCCTCACGACGGCAGCAGCCGCCGCTGGCGAGAAGAGCCCCGTCGGCTGGAATCCCGCTCTCTCGCAGCTTTGCTAGATTTGCGCTACTCTACATACCCATGGGGGCGTGGCGGAATTGGCAGACGCAGGGGACTTAAAATCCTCCGCCGCAAGGCGTGCGGGTTCGAGCCCCGCCGCCCCTACCATTAAGAATTGGGCCCCGGCAACGGGGCTTTTTCATGTTCGGGCCCATCGCAGGGGCTCGAACCCGAGAGGGCGGAAGTGCCCAGTGGGCACTTCCGGGCGGAGGGCGCGAAGCGCCCGGAGCCGTCGAGCGTTGGCCCGAAAGGGCCAACGCGGCGAGCCCCGCCGCCCCTACCATTAAGAATTGGGCCCCGGCAACGGGGCCTTTTCATGTTCGGGCCCCGCCGCAGATGTGCGCTTCTTGTGAAGTATCGCTTTCGAATGCGTCGGTTCGTCCGCTTTAAGGCGCTGTGCAGGTCAAACGTTACCTGCTTCACTGGGGCCGTCCTTCTCGGCAAACGGTTCGTGTGAGCAAAGTGGCCGCGCGATGGTGTAGTCTGTAAAACTACGTCGCATCCGTTGCATTTTCATTCACGCGGGCTGCCGACGTCACCAACAGTGGTGCTCATTATGAATAGGCGACATCAAGGGAGAGGGACGCTGGCCACGATGGCGTCAGAATCGAAACAGCACGGTGTGACAAACCGCGCGGCGGATGATGCCGTGTGTCCTTCCTGCCTAGACCTTGCGCTTCGGGCAATTGCCATCAGGGAGCAGGTCGTTGAGTTTGCCCACAACAACCCGGGCCTTCCCTTCCATCTGGGAGGTAGCCTTTCCTGTGCCGAGATCTTCGCAGTCCTTCTCGGCTCCATCATGAAGACGGGCGTTGACGGTACCCCCTGGGAGTCTCGTGACCGCCTGGTGCTTTCTAAGGGGCACGCCTCGCTGGCCCTCTGGCCGGCCCTTCAGCAGGCGGGCCTGCTTTCTTCCGAAGATCTTGATAAGGGCGTGCTTGGGCCAGGCGCAGTCATTGGCAAGCAGCCCCGCCGTAATGCGGAGAAGGGCATCGAGCTGTCGGGTGGAAGCCTTGGCATGGGCCTTGGCTATGCCTGCGGCCTGGCCATCGCGGCTCGCCGCAAGGGCCTGCCCTCGCGCGTCTTCTGCGTCATGGGCGATGGAGAGTGCGATGAGGGCTCTGTTTGGGAGGCCGCATCCTTTGCTGGCCATAACCGCCTTAGCGAGCTCACACTCGTCATAGACGTCAATGGTCTGCAGCTCGACGGACCTGTTTCGCAGGTGCTCGATAGCGGTCCGCTGGCAGACAAGTTCGCGGCCTTCGGCTTCGAGGTCCGTTATGCAAACGGTCACGACGTGGCGTCCCTGAATGAGGCCCTGTCCTCGCCGTCCAACGAGCGCCCGCTCGTGGTGCTGGCGAGCACTATCAAGGGCAAGGGGCTCTCCTTTGCCGAGAACAACGTCGTCTGGCATGACCGTCGCCTGAGCGAGGACGAGTATCGTCAGGCCGTGGCGGAGCTCAGCGCCGCTCGTGAGGAGGTGCTCCGTCGTGACGCGTGATGAACAGCACCTCTGCGAACTTGATCCCCGCGAGGTCTTTGGCGAGACCATGGCCCATATTGCCGAGAGCGATGACCGGCTTTCTGTGGTGGTTTCAGATTACGGCCGCCGTCTGAGTCTCGAGCGCATGCTCGAGCTCTCTCCTCAGTCGCTGGTGCAGTGCGGCATTGCCGAGCAGAACCAGATCGAGGTGGCGGCTCTGGCCAACGAGGGCTTCCACGTCTTCGTTCCCTCCTATGCCACCTTTGCGACGGCGCGTGTGCTCGACCAGATTCGCGTGCTGATGGGCATGATGGGTTCGCCCGTGACGCTCGTTGGCATTTCGGCTGGCTGTGAGGCCGCTCCTCTGGGGGCGAGCCATATGGCCCTCGAGGACATCGCTTGCCTGCGAACCATTCCTGGGATAACGGTGCTCTGTCCTGCCGATGGCATCGAGCTTGCGCACATGCTTGAAGAGCTTGCCGCTCACCCTCGCCCTGCCTACGTGCGCATTGCCCACAATGCGAAGGCCGCGCGAGATCTCGTTGATCGCGGCCGCGTTCGCATTGGCAAGGCCGAGCTGCTGCGCGATGCGGATGGCGCCGAGGTGTCGCTTCTCGCCATCGGCTCGCTCATCGATGTTGCCCTTGAGGCGGCTGAGCTGCTTTCCCATCAAGGTGTTGCGGCAAAAGTCGTTGAGTTTGCCACGGTCAGGCCCCTTGATGTGGCTGCCCTGCAATCGCTTGTTGGGACCAGGCTCGCGGTGACCATTGAGGATCACTGCGTGAACGGCGGTTTTGGCTCTGCGGTGGCGGAGGTTTTGTCGGGTATCGACGATGCTCCCCGCGTGCTGCGCCTGGGAATGCCCGACGAGTACCTTGACGCCGATGTTAAGAGTAAGATCTTTGAGCGCGTTGGCCTGACCGCCGAGGGCGTCTTGAAGGCGACGCTTGAGCGTTTGGGCCGCTAGGCCAATCCTTCCTCCATGTCGCAACCGCGTCCGTTGGGCGTGCGTTCGCCACCTTCTCGATGGGGATGGCTCGCTTGAGAGGGCTTGTCGGTGGAGGATGCGCTAGAACTGAGTTGGGCAGCATCGGGATCGAACAAGGCGATGGAAAGGGAAAACGTGGATCAGTCGAGTGCTGGAACGCAGCTTGCCGAGAAGGTCGGTACCTATCGCTTTGCTGACTTCGTGGTGCGTGTGTCATCGCTGCATGACGACGTTCACGAGCTCTGTCGGGAGTATCGCTGTGAGGATGCCCCGACCTTTGCCGTCGAGTCGAGCCAAGCCGAGATCGAGCGAGAGCGCGAGGCCTCCCTGCGTACGGACGAGCTGGAAGGCCGCAAGCCACGCTCTCATAGTGATGGATACCTCGAGACGCTCGTTGTCTATCGTGCAATTTCCGAACGTTTGCCCAGCTATGATGCCTTTCTCTTCCACGGCTCAGCCGTTGCCGTTGACGGAGCCGCCTACCTGTTCACGGCAAAGAGCGGCACGGGCAAGAGTACGCATACGCGTCTGTGGCGCGAGCTGTTTGGCGAGCGCGCCCTCATGGTCAACGACGACAAGCCCCTGATCCGTGTTGCTGCTGACGGCTCAGCGAGCGTCGTAGGCACGCCTTGGGACGGCAAACATCACTTGAGCAGCAATGTCGAAGTTCCCTTGCAGGCCCTCTGCATCCTCGAGCGTTCTGAAAGTAACACGATTCGCGCCATCTCGAAGGCTGAGGCCCTGCCCATGCTGCTGCAGCAGGTCTATCGTCCTTCCGACCCGCTCGCCATGCAGAAGACCCTTGCCCTGCTCGACCGGCTCAACGTGAAGCTCTTCCGCCTTGGCTGCAGGCCCGAAATCGATGCGGCAAAACTGTCCTACCGCGTGATGTCAGAAGGAGCGTAGGCCCGCTAGGGGAGGGGGACTAATCCGTCTGGTCTCCCCTGAAGAACACGGCCCTTAGCTTGCGCAACGCCCCCTAGACCTGGCGGGGCCGCGTCGCTCACACCTGCCTGACACCTTCGGGCGTGAACTCAAGGGTTCGGTCGCAGACCGCGAGCGCTGCGGGTCGATGCGTGATGATGATGACGGTGCGTCCCTGCAGGTTATGCAGGCTTTGGATGAGGTCCTTCTCGGTCTGGGCGTCAAGGGCGCTCGTTGCCTCGTCCAAGACGAGCACGGGGCTCTTCGAGAAGATGGCACGGGCAACGGCGAGGCGCTGCATCTGCCCCTCAGACAGGCCGGTGCCGCGCTCGCCGAGCATGGTATCGAGGCCGAGGGGAAGCTCCGCCACGAACTTGTTGGCGCAGGCGCTGGAGAGCGCGTCCCAAAGGCGGTCGTCATCATTGCTGGCAGCGGGGTCTGCCAGTGAGACCACCTCGCGTACCGTGCCGCCCATGAGCTGGTTTCCTTGGGGGACATAGGCAAAGAGCCGGCGCCAGGAGGAGTCGATGGGTGCGCGCGTGCCGTCTTTTAGCAGCTGGTAACGCTCGCCCGAATCGGGTTCGTAAGCCCCCATGAGCAGCCTGAGCGTGGTTGACTTGCCACACCCGCTCTCTCCGGTCAGCGCGAGGTATTCTCCCATGCGCAGCTCGAGGGAAAGATGCGAGACCGCGGCAGATGCCTCGTCTTTGCTGAGTGAGCTCGGGTCGATGCCGGTGTCCCAATAGGAGAAGGAGACGTCCTCAAGTCCGATTGCCGCAAGCTGCTCCTCGTAATGCTCCAGGGCCTCGTTGAGGGGGCGGGCCGGGGTGACCGAGCCCGTAAGGTCCTCCGCCTCGGCCAGGCGCTCGGCGCTTGCGAGAAGGGCGAACCAGCGCGGGCCGTAGCCCGTCGCGCTGGCGAGGGGAGACTGGATCTGCGATATGAGCTGGCTCATGGCCGTGAGGGTTCCAAGCGTCATCGTGTGGTTGAGGATGCCATAGCCGCACCAGACGATGACGGCGAGGCGTGAGCCAGACATGAGGAAGCTGAAGGAGACGTTGCACCAGTTTGAGAGCCTGGTTCGGTGCATACGTGCGGTGAGGTGCTCTCCCATGAGCTCGTTTGCCTCGTCGAGGGCTTGGTCCTCAACGGCAAAAGAGCGGATGGTGAGCAGGCTCGAGAGGCGTTCCTGCAAGAAGATGCGGAGCTTTCCGTCTGCCAGCTGAACTTCTTTGTGCAGACGCTTGAGAACGCGGCGAAAGAGCCAGGTGAGCAGGGTGATGCCCGCACAGGCCACGATGAGCAGGATGGTGAGGCGGGGATCGAGCATGATGAGAACGATAACGGCGCCAACAAACTGGGCAAACATGCCTGCGGCGCTGGGGATGATGTCAACGCACCCGTCTGCGACCACCTTGGTGTCGCTTGTGAGGCGGTTCATCCACTCGGCCGAATGGATGGCCGAGATGCGTCCATAGTCACCATGGAGGAGGGCGGAGAAGAGTCGCTGCTTGAGCGAGTTCTCAAGGCCTCCACGGCAGTGCTCGTCAAGCCAGCGGATGCAGGAACGCAAAGCGGTTTGGGAGACGATCAAAAGGGCGGTGATGGCAGACCAGCGCAAAAAGCCGTTTGCGTCTCCGTTTACGGCGCAGTCAATCAGGCTGCGGAGCAGCAGGGCGTAGAGCACGTTCGAGGCGCCAGAAAGTCCCTGAAAGATCGTGATGGCCACGAGTTGGGCATGCTCCTGCTTCGTGGCTTCCCAGGTCCATTGCGTGGCGCTCTTATCCATGGAGTCTTCTCCGGATCTTTCGGTTCACCCACAGGATGGCCGAACGGATGGGAAAGAGGTCGCACCAGAGGTGCGCGTAGGCACGAACGCGGGGATCGTCCATGCTGATTTCTTCTCCATCGCGAATGACGGCACGCAGCACACCGATGATCTGGCGATCCTCGACGCCGAATTCCGGAACTGACTGGTTGTCGCCGCAGATGATGTAGCTGTCGCGCCGCGTCCACAAGACGCGATGGAGGATGTACTTGCCGTCGTCGCGACGGTAGAGGGGAACATCGAGCCGGCGCAGCCTGCCCTCAACCGGCTCGATGACCATGAGGTCGCGGCCGGGACGTATGAGGGGCATCATGCTTATGCCTACGTTGGTGTAGATGAGCCTGCCGTTCTTGGCAAGTACGTCTTCAAAGCTCGCTGAACTCACTCGACGGCGCCAATCTTGCGCAGCTCGTCAAGGGCACGGGTCACGTCGCGCTCGATGGCGCCTTCCGGCGCGTCAAAGCGCTTGTGCAGGGCATCGACGATCTCCTGCTCGGTGACGTCGTCTTTGAGCAGTTCAAGAATGGCACCGAAGGTCTTGTTTCCCTGGATGACCCCCGACCAGTTCGCATCTCCCGTAGGAACGAGGACGGACGTATCGTCACTTTCGTGTGCGATGAACTCCGGCTTGAGCTTCATGTCGAGTGCCTCCCTAAGATGCTGTTCCCATATGAAAAAGGCCCCGTAGCGGGGCCAATATTCTCAGTGGTGCCCCCAGCGGGAGTCGAACCCGCCTCTGCACCTTGAAAGGGTGCCGTCCTAGCCGATAGACGATGGGGACGCGACAGCAAAGTATAGCAAAAGACGCACGCATAGTTTGCCGTGACATGAGTATTCGTGAGCTCCTTGTGCAACAGTTGGGTTGCGTTCGCCGGATTACAGGCGCGCCTCGTAGCTTCCGGGCCTATGATGACAGGGTACAAGTGGCATGTTTGCGCGTTGTGCGCGGGGGAGGAAGAAGCATGGGGCAGAGAAAGAAGCGCATTCTTCTCTCGTGTGGGTCGGGAATCGTTACCTCAACCATCGCTCGCAAGAAGGTCGAGGAGCTTCTCGACTCGCATGGCTACGCAGGGCAGTACGAGATCACGCAGGTGCCCCTCGCCTCGGCTCCCGAGCGCTCGCAAGACTATGACTTCATCGTTGCCACGTCACTTTCGCCGATGGATCTGCAGTGTCCCTACGTCAACGGCGTTCCCTACCTCATGGGCGTGGGAACCGAGACATCGGATGCCGAGATCTTGCGCCTGATGGCCGAGTAGGGCGCTACCAGTCAAAACCCTTGCGCTGGGCAAAGTCCTGGGCGCTGCACCACAGGTCACGCTGGTTCTGTGCCCAGCTGGGGAAGTCGGGTACATCGCAGATGATCGGGTCGGCCTCGTGTACGGCCAGCATTGCCTCCGGATAGCTGAGCGGCTCGCATTCGGGCCTGCCGGGAAGATAGCTGTCAACCATCACGGGCCTGAGCAGCGCGTAGGCACCACCCTCAACGGTTCGTGCATAGCCCTTGATGGCGCGACGTGCCGCGGGCATGCGGTCGATCTTATAGAGGAGAAGGGCCCTGCCAAGGTGGCTCCATGCGCTACCCTGCCGAGAAAAACGCACGTCAAGGCTATCAAATGAGCTCTCGTCCTCAAGGCGCGCGTAGCAGAGGGAGCAGGTGTGTCGGGCACCCAGGGGGTCGGAGGGAGAAAGCGCGATGGCCTCCTCGCCCTTTTGGGCGGCAAGGCGGTAGCAAGCCGAGTCGAGCAGGGTTCGCGCGAGGCATGCCTTGATGCGCAGGAGCGGTCGGAACAAGACCTCGTTCCAGGCGTCCTCCGGAGGAGCCAGCTTGGCTAGGGTCTCCTCGGCGTTCTTCTCGACATCAAAGAGGGGGTCGATCGTCGGGTCTGGGTCAAGGTCTTTGCCCAAAAGGGCCAGGAGCTGCGCGTCCAGGCAGTTTGGATCGATACGCAGGGCCTCCTCGCAATCGCTGACGAGACGGGCCATGCGGCGCGTGCGGGATTCAAAGAAGGCGTCGTCATCGAGCAGATCCTCGTCTTTGCGCGAGGCCTGTTCGCGCTCCGTTGCCTCAACCACGAGCCTGAAGGCCTCGTCTTCGGGACTGTCGATAAAGTTCTCGACGTCTTGTTTGACCGATTCAAGAAGCTCTTGGTAGGCAGCGTCCGAGAGGGTGCCGAGCGTGTCACGGCGGTGTCGGGCCACGCGTTCGATGAGTTCGGGACGGATGTTCATGATTGCCCTCCCAGCGGCTGTCTGCCCGGCTTGCTCGGCCTATCGGCAAGATTACCCAGCTCAAGGAGGTCTTCCTTGGTCGCCCGAGAGAGACATTCCTCTCGCAGCCACGAGCCCAAGGCCCCGCAGCCGAACGAGTCGCGTCCCTCTTGGGTCAGAACGGTTGCCTCGGACAGGGCCAGGATGAGCTCGTCTTCGCTGAAGGGGCTCACCGTGATGCGCGAATACACCCCGTCGGGCAGCTCGAGCTGGCGCGCGAGGGTCACGACCGCCTGCGGATAGAGGTCGATGATGGTCGACACGATCTGTCGTGCCTGCGTCAGGTCGCGTCGGCGATGGGCAAGGGCGAGGCGGGAGAGGAGCATCCAGGCATCGTTTTTCGGGTAGGACTGCTCCAGCTGTTCGTAGCGGTCCTCAAGCTCGTCGAGCCCTTCGTCGTCCTCGAGCTTCGCCAGGGCGAGTGCTGCGGTAAGGCGTGCGTCGGCCGTATCGGACGGATCAAAGTCGAGAAGGTCGTCGCAGATGTAGAGGACCTCGCGGTTGCGCCCGCAGATGAGGGCCTTGCTCGCCATCATGGCGAGCCAGCGGAAGTAGGGGGAGAGGGCCAGGTGCTCCGCGAGTCGCGAGCGCTCGTCCTTGGCCCCGCCCGTCTCGGCAAGTACCCGGCTGGCGGCATCTAAGCAGGATGCATATACTTCGTCCCTGCGTGCCTGCAAGAACTCAAGGTAGTCTTGGAAGCTGGGACAGGTGGCCGCAGCCTTCATGCGCAGGGCGTCGTAGCAGGTCTCGTCAAGCGAAAGCGCCTCGTCCAGGTAGCGGTGCGCCTGCGACATGATGGACTCAGCCTGCTCGTCGCTCGCAAAGGGGAGCTGGTAGTCGATGAGCACCGCTGCCTCGGCAACCAGGTGAAAGGCGCGGTCGGCATCGGTTTGCGGAAGCGAGTCGCGATCTTGGGCATAGCGGTGCCCAAAGTTTGCGTACGACCTTGCCGCCGCGAGCGGCTCGTCATCGTCGAGCGACTTCGCAAAGCGCAGCGCCAATCGCTGAAAGTCTTCCCATTTTGCATCGAATGCCAAGGCTCCTCCTTTCCCTTGTCCCTATGGTAGCGGCTTTGCAATTGTCCCACTGAGCGACCTTGTGTGGGCCGACGCCTTCTCGTTGCTACGGAATCTACTGCGATCATTATTTGCGGGAAAACGGTGTATCTTGGGTAGACTACATTCAAAGTGACTATGCGTGTGGAGGTGTCACATGTTTGAGAAGTTTACCGACAAGGCGCGCAAGGTCATGAGCCTTGCGCAAGACGAGGCGCGTAGCCTCGGCAAGATGTATGTGGGCACCGAGCACCTGCTGCTCGCCCTCATCAAGGAAGGCGAGGGCATCGCGGCCCAGGCGCTCGCGAAGCTCGACGTAACCTACGAAGAGACCCTCATGACGGTGCGCTCCATCACCTCGGAGGAGACTGAACCCGTTCCCGGCGGTCACATCCCCTTCACGCCGCGTGCCAAGCGCGTGCTTGAGGATGCCTACCGAGAGACCATGACCCATGGCCAGACCTACATCGCCACCGAGCACCTGTTGCTGGGCATCGTGGCCGAGGGTGATGGCCGTGCCATGACGGCGCTTTCGCGCATGGGCGTCTCGGGCGATGCGGTGCGAGACTCCGTGGACGAGCTTATCAAGGATGGGGCCGACGGCGGCGAAGGTGGCCAGGCGGTGGGCGACGTGAGCTTTGGCGGCGCCCAGTTCTTGGGCGGTGCGCCCTCGTCTTCCGCTTCGTCTGACGACGGCTCGATGCTCGAGCAGTACGGCCGCAACCTCACGCGCCTGGCCTCCGAGGGCAAGCTTGACCCCGTGATCGGCCGCGATCGAGAGGTGGAGCGCGTGATGCAGGTCCTCGCGCGTCGCCAGAAGAACAACCCGCTCATCCTGGGCGACCCAGGCGTGGGCAAGACGGCCATCGTCGAGGGCCTGGCACAGCTCATCGCCTCGGGCGAGGTGCCCGACATGCTGCGCGGCAAGCAGCTCTGGACGCTTGACGTGGCGGCGCTCGTTGCGGGCTCCAAGTACCGCGGCGAGTTCGAGGAGCGCATGAAGAAGGTTGTCTCTGAGGTCGAGGAGTCTGCGGACGTCATTCTCTTCATCGACGAGATCCATACCATTATCGGTGCGGGCTCTGCCGAGGGCTCGATTGACGCCGCCTCCATCCTGAAGCCGCCCCTGTCGCGTGGCGAGATTCAGGTCATCGGTGCCACTACGGCCGACGAGTACCGTAAGCATGTCGAGAAGGACACCGCCCTCGAGCGCCGCTTCCAGCCGGTGAACGTGGGCGAGCCGACCCCTGCCGACACCCTCGAGATCCTGCATGGCCTGCAGAGCCGCTACGAGAAGCACCACCACGTCAAGTACACCGACGAGGCGCTGGCCGCTGCCGTCACGCTCTCCAACCGCTACGTGCAGGACCGCTTCCTTCCCGACAAGGCTATCGACATCATCGACGAGGCGGGAGCCCGCACGCGCGTGCACAAGATGGCGCTGCCGCCCGAGCTTGCCGCTGCCGACGAGGAGCTGGCTGACGTCCGTGAGCGCAAGGCCGCTGCCGCCGCAGCCCAAGAGTACGAGGAGGCCGCTCGCCTGCGCGACAAGGAGAAGGAAGTCACCTCCCGCCGCGAAGAGCTCGAGAAGACCTGGCGCGAGAAGCTGAGCGAGAACGTCGTCACGGTGAACGAGCAGGACATCGCCGACGTGGTGTCCGACATCACCGGCGTGCCCGTCTCCAACCTCACCGAGGCGGAAGCATCCAAGCTCCTGCGTTGCGAAGAGGCCCTTCACCAGCGCGTCATCGGCCAAGACGAGGCCATCAGCGCCGTGAGCCGTGCCATCCGTCGTAGCCGCAGCCCGCTCAAGGACCCGCGCCGTCCGGGTGGCTCCTTCATCTTCCTCGGCCCCTCGGGCGTGGGTAAGACCGAGCTCGCCAAGTCGCTCGCCGAGTTCCTCTTTGGCAGCGAAGACGCGCTCATCAGCTTTGACATGTCGGAGTTCATGGAGAAGCACGCCGTCTCCAAGCTCGTCGGTGCCCCTCCGGGATACGTGGGCTACGACGAGGGC
>CAJOKK010000054.1 GCA_905235165.1 uncultured Atopobiaceae bacterium
GAGTGAGTCAGTTACCGTAGTACTTTTTGACTCATTCACTTTTTGATATGTAAGGCGAGCCAGCTGCCCCGGTGCGGGCGACGGCGGGAGCGCCTGCGCGAACTCTGCGGCAAGGACGTTCGTCGCTACGGCGCGGCAGCTGCGGGACTCGCTCGCTCCGCTCGCTCGGACAAGTCCTCGCTCCCGCCGCGCCTGCGCTCCTCACTGCCGCAGAACGTTCGCTCAGGCCTCCCCGCCGTCTCCCCGGCTGGCGGTGCGTCTGCCCCGGATGAGTCAAAAAGGACTACGGTAAGTGACTCATTCCTTCACGAAACGCAGCTGTTGCAACGTGCGGACCGCACAAAAGGCGCACGCTCCGCTGGCCAGAAGACAGAGCAGAAAGGCCAGGCCAAGCCCCTTGTCCACGAGCAAACCCATGCTCGTGGCCATGCACACAAGCTGACCGATACTCGCCGCACAACAGAGGATGACCATGGCGGTGAACTCTCCTGCCAACGCATCGCTCACCGTGTCCTTCAGGTACTCGCGCACCTGCTCGCCCTCACGAGCCAGCTTCCAAAGCGACGTCATCGCCACGAGGTCGACCACGACCGCCAACACGTAGGGGATAAGAACGAAGAAGGTCGACCCCACTCCAGAGGCGGGCACAAAGCCAGCAGCGATCAGGAAGGCCAGGCCAGCGCCGGAAAAGAGCCACTCAGCCCGTATGGTCCTCGTGCGCGCCTCCGGCGATTCCCAACGCCACATCTGACCCCGATAGACATACTCGCCCTTCTCGTTCAGCTCGTAGTCATTGAGGTGCTCTCGCTTCTTTCGCCTCATTCGATGCCTGACAGGTCAAAGTCGTCAAGCCAAGCGTGGGCCTTCTCGCAGATCGTGCGCAGGCACTCCTCCTCGAAGGGGCTCGTCAGGCCAGCACGATCAAGCAGGTCCGTAAAGGTCAGTGACCCGCCGAGGCGCGTGTAGGCCAGATAGTGCTCCCAGGCGTTCTTCTGGTCGTCCTGAATCATGGCCCAGAAGCCCAGGGCCACCGTCTGCGCGAAGCAGTAGTCGATGTAGTAGAAGGGGCGCTCGTAGATGTGGCTCTGGCGCTGCCAGCCCTCACCCTCAGCGTAGAAGGGAATGTCACCGTCAAGGCGCAGCCAGGGCATATAGGTTGCCAGCAGGCGTGCCCAGGTGGCATGACGCTCGGCAGGCGTCATCTCGGGATGCTCGTAAACCTCATGCTGGAAGTGGTCAACCATCGTGCCATAGGGGATGAAGGTCACGCCTCCGGCAAGATGGTAGAGGTACTTCTGGGCATCGGGGCCAAAGAAGCCGTCAACCCAAGGCCAAGCAAAGAACTCCATGCTCATGGAGTGGACCTCGCAGGCCTCCATCGTCGGCCAGACATAGGAGCCGGGAACGCGCTCGGCATTGAGGTAGGACTCGAAGGCATGGCCCGCCTCGTGGGTAATGACCTCAACGTCACCCTGGGTACCGTTGAAGTTGGCAAAGATGAAGGGCAGGCCGTAGACCGGCAGCTCGGTGCAATAGCCGCCGCCCTCCTTGCCCTCGGTTGAGAGCACGTCCAGAAGCTCGCAATCAAGCATGGTACGGAAGAACTCGCTCGTCTCGGGAGACAGCTCGTCGTAGAAGCGCTTGCCCTGGGCGAGGATGTCGTCGGCCGTACCCTGCGGCTTGGGATTGCCCGAGCGGAACATCAGCTGGGCCTCAGAGAAGCTTAAGGGGTAGGCAAAGCCCAGACGCTCGGCTTGCGCGCGATAGATCTGGTCGCACAGGGGCACCACGTACTTCACCACGGAGGCACGGAAGCGCTCGACGTCGTCCTTTCCGTAGCAATTGCGACCCATGCGGTCATAGCCCAAGGCCACGTAGTTGTCGTGGCCAAGCTTCTTGCCCATGGTGTCGCGCAGGGAGACAAGCTCGTCATAGATGCGGTCGAGGTCTGCCTGATGCTCCTTGTACCAGCTTCCCTCAGCCTTCCAGGCGGCAAGGCGGCGCTCGTCATCGGGGTCGTTCTTGAAGGGAGTCAGCTGCGAGAGGGTGTAGGTCTTGCCCTCAAAGGGGATCTGCGCCGAGGCAATGAGCTTGGCGTACTCAACCGTAAGGCGATTCTCCTGCTGCAGTTCGCCCACGATCTCCTCGGAGAAGGCGCGACGCTCGATCTCGGCGTTCACGAACATGAGGTCACCGAACTCCTCCGTGAAGTCCGGTCGGAAGGGGCTGTCGAGAAGCGCCTTGGTCCAGGCGTTCTCGCTGGCCATGAGCTCGGGAGATGCCTCGTTCCAGAAGGAGACCTCACCGTCGTAGAACTCGTCACGTGTATCGATAGAGTGGCGGATGTGCGCCAGCGTGCTCATCGTGTCGATCGTGCGGTTCAGCTCCTCATGCGCCATGAAGGCGTCGCGTGCCTCAGCATAGCTCTCGGCCTTGGTCAGGCGCTCGACGAGACGTGCGATGCTGTCCTGGGCCTCCTTGAGGACGGGACGCTCGTAGGGCATGTCCTTGAACTTGATGCGCTGCATGTAAATGCTCCCTTACCCGTTTGTCACAAAGCCACCCCCAGGGCCACGAGACTCCTGGGGGTGGCGTAGCTTACCTACTACTACTCGGTCGGCTTCGGGCCGCCCTGCGCCTGAGACGTACCCTCGGCGCCGCCCTTGCCCTTACCACGCCCGCGTCCACCACGATGACGGCGGCGACGCTTGGGCGCTGCGCCCTCGCCGGCCTCCGCTGCGGCAGGATTGGGACGCTGCTGGCCTTGCTTCTGGGACTGCGCGGTCTTCTGGGACTGCGCGGTCTTCTGGGGCTGCGCGGCCTTGTCTCCCCCACGGTCTCCCGGGCGACGACGCGGCTTGCCCTCGCGCTTCTGCTCCTCCCCCGACTGCTTAGCGGAGGCATCGCTCGTATGGTGACGACGGCGACGCGGGGTCTTCGCCTCGCCCTGACCGGACTCGGCACGCTGCTGCGTCGATGCGCCCTGTGCCTGGACCTGGTTTGCCGGGGCGTCCGCGCGCTTCTTACGCCGACGACGAGAGCGCGTAGAGGAGGACGCACCTTCCTTGCCCTCCTTGGCATCCTTGGAGCCCTTGCCCTTGGCATCCTCGCCCTTTCCCTGCGCCGCAGCCTCGGTGCGCTCGCCTCGACGGCGACGGCGGGGACGAGAAGGCTCAACAAAGAGGTCGGAGCCGTCGATGCCACCCTCGGGCACGATGCCCATCTCGCGGTCAAGCTCGGCGAGGGCAAGCTGGACCTCGGGCGATGCCAGACGCTCAAGGGCCGCACGAGGGGCGGTGTCAGGACGGCAGGGGCAGTTCAGCTCCTCCGACTTCCTCACGGCAGCCTCGGAGGTCTCCATGTCAGCCAGGGCCACACGGACCTGCTTGCCATTCTCGAGGCGCAGCGTGATCTGCTCCTTGGGAGTGTCGTACTCGATGATCTTGCCCTTACCAAGGGGCGTGTCGATAATGGCGTTGCGCTTGGGAGCGCGACTCTTGAAGTCACGATAGGCCTCGAACTCGTAGCGCAGGCAGCACATGAGGCGCCCGCAGGCACCACTGATCTTTGTCGAGTTCAGCGGCAGGTCTTGCTCCTTGGCCATGCGAATCGAGACCGGCTCGAACTGGTGGCCAAAACGGGCGCAGCACAGCTCTTGTCCGCAGTGGGCATAACCACCCACGATGGCCGCCTCCTCGCGGACGCCGATCTGGCGCATGTCGATGCGCTCGTGAAGCTCGCGCGCGAGGTCACGCACCAGCTGGCGGAAGTCGACGCGCTCCTCCGCCGAGAAGTAGCACACGACCTTCTCGCCACCAAAGAGGTACTCGACGCCCACGGGCTTCATGTCGAGGTCCGTCTTGCCCACCATCTGGCGAAAGACCGGCAGGGCGTCGTCTCCAAGCTGTGCGAGATGGTCGGCGCGATCGAGGTCTTCTTCGGTAGCGATGCGCAGGATGGGCTTGAGCACCGCATCGCCGCACATGGCACGGAACTCCTCTTGGGTAACCTCACGCGCATCAGCGCTGACGAGGCCGATCTCGGTGCCGCGCTCGGTTGCGCAGATCACGTGGTCAGCCTCGACCGCACCCGTGTCTTTGGGATCAAACCACAGGTCGCGCGCGGCGTATCTGAACTTTACCGGTATGACGGTGGGCATGTGAGTGCCTCCTTGACACAAAGCAGCATGGTCTCGAGGGCCAGCTGGGGAACAACGTTATGCGAAAGCGCATCAGCCGCCACTCTCACGGCAGCGAGCGCGTCGAGGACGCCTTTGGCACTCGTCAGCGAGGCAAGGCGTTCCACCACATCAAGAACGTCCTCATTGACGATAGGTTCATCGATGCCCTCACAGCGGAGCAGCACGTCGCGAAGAAGTGATTCCGCGGCAGACAGGGCCTCCATCATACCCGAACGCTCACGAGCGGTAAGCTCGCGCTTATTGGCATCCTCGATCTTGCGCAGGGCCGATGCGGCCAGAAAGTCGGAGCTCTCGCCGACGGCGGCCTCCTGGGCCTCCTTCAGGCTGGCAAGCGGTGCCTTGACGGCGGTGACGATCTCTTGCGCGCTCACGAGCACATCCCATGAGTCTGCGCGGTCGAGCTGAGCGAGGGCCCGAACCATGAGGTGTCGAACCTGCTGGCGCTCCGGAGACGCGAGGTATTCCGCCGCACGATCGGGAGAGCCCGCAACCGCCAAGGCGATACGCGCCTCGCGCCCGGCCATGCCGCTCGAGAGCTCGACGGAGTGCTCGGCCGCACCCGTAGACACCACGCTAAAGGGAACCTGCTGGCAGCGCGACACGATGGTAGGAAGCACCGCCGCGGCACTGCGGGCAATCAGGATGAACATGACGCCCTCAGGTGGCTCCTCGATGGTCTTGAGCAGGGCGTTCGCCGCGCTCCCGCGCAAGGTTCCCACCTGTTCGAGCACATAGACCTTCACCGAGCTGCGCACCGGGGCCAGCGAGACATCGTCGATAAGCTCGCGCACCTGCGAAACCAGATAACCCGTGGCGCTCGCAGGCTTGTAGAACTTCACGTCGGGATGAGTGCCGTGCTTCACGCGAATGCACTCATCGCAGGAGCCGTCACCGCCCTTGGGGCAAACCACGCACTCGGCAAGGGCGCGGGCCGTCTCGGTCTTTCCGGCACCCGGCGCGCCCAAGAAGAGATAGGCGTGACTCAGCTTGCCCTGCGTGACGGCACGGGCAAGCAGATCGCGCACACGTGGTTGCGTCGAGAGGAACTCAAGGGCATGGGGCACCTGCTCGGCCATGTTAGGCCTGCTCTCCCACGGAGGCCTCGTCGCCCACGAAATCAAGCTCTCGTTCGGCAGGCACGTTCACGGACGCGTCGCCTGCATCAGGGCTCGCCTGATTGGCCGCCTCGCCCGCATCCCTCCAGCCGCGCTCAATATCGGCCATCGTGCGGTCAAGCTCGGCCTGCATCTCCAGGAAGGAGCTCTGCTCAAGGTCGGCGAGCTGCTCGATGTACTCGCTCAGGACCTCGCAGGTACGGGAGAAAACCTCCTCGACGCTACCGCTGGCATCAACCAGATGGATGCGGTCACCCTCGAGCTCGGCGGCGCGGAGATATCCCTTGCGCACGCGCTCCTGGAAGGAGACGCCCTCGCCCTCGAGGCGGTCAGTCTCGTCGCGCGTCGCACGCTCAAGGGCCACCTTGGGGTCGATGTCATAGACAATGGTCACGTCAGGCAGAACGCCACAGCTGCCAAGCGCGTTCGCCTGGCGCACCAGATCCTCATCGATGCCACGGGCACCGGCCTGATAGGCAAAGGTCGAGTCGAAGTAGCGATCGCACAGAACGATCTCGCCCTCACCCAGGGCAGGCTTGATGACCTGGCTCACCAGCTGGGCTCGAGAGGCTTCATAGAGCAGGAGTTCGGTCTGGGGGCGTATGTCAACATTCGCCGGGTCGAGAAGGAAGCCACGGATCTTCTCCGAGACCTCGGTGCCACCGGGCTCGCGCAGGCTTACGGTAGGCACTTCCTTCTCCTCGAGCGCAGCGGCAACAAGCGATGCCTGCGTAGACTTACCGCTGCCATCGATGCCCTCAAAGGTGATGAACAAACCTGCCATCTATGTCCTCCATCTCTCGCCGCCAGGGGCGGCGCTTGTGCTCACTCAGCAACGCGCCTATGACTTCTTGCTTGCCTTCTTGCCGCCACGAGCGCGGCCACGCGTGCTTGCCTTCTTCTCCTTGCTCGGGCAGTCCATGTTGACGCAGATCTTCCATGGGCCGCGAGCCGTTATCACCTCGACCATCGGCGCGCCGCAGTCGGGGCAGGTCTCGCCTGTTGCGTGCAGCTCGCCACGCTGCGGAAGCGGATAGCTCGTCCCGCAGTCATCGTAGTTGGAACAGCGGATGAAGCGCTTGCCCGTACGCTCGCTCTTATGGGCAATCAGGTCTCCGTGACGACCCGCCTCGGCGCAGGCCGCACACTCCCCAACCACGATGTCGGGTTCCACGTTCGTGGGGCAGGCGGGGTTGACGCAGACTTCATAGGCCTTGGAGCGGAAGGGCTTGCACTTGATGCGCGGGGCGCCGCACTCGGGGCAAACGCCCGCCTCGCCCTCGATGGGCTCGACCTTCACGTTGGACGGTACCGGATAGGTGACGTCGCAGTCGGGCCAGCCCATGCAGCCGATGAAGCTGCCGCGGGTCTTGGCGGAGCTCTTCATCACGAGGTCCTTGCCGCACTTGGGACAGACGCCAACCTTGGCGTCGGCCGTCACCGCGTCGGCGATGGCCTCACCTAGGTCGTCCTTGTGGTCAATCAGGTCGTCCATCATCGAGGCGAGCAGGGCGCGCGAGAGCTTGACCACCTGGTCTTGGGTCTCGTGACCCTCAGACACCTTGGTCATGTCGCCTTCGAGCTCGGCGGTCATGTCGGGCGAGGTGATGTGCGGCGCGTACTGCGTCAGCGCGTCGATCACCGCCATGCCCAGCTGGCTCGGCTCGATGGGGTCGTTCTTGAGGTACTTGACGTTGTAGAGGCGCTCGATGATCGAGGCGCGGGTCGACTTGGTGCCCAGGCCCAGGCGCTCCATCTCCTGGATGAGCTTGCCTTGGCTGTAGCGCGCGGGCGGCTCGGTCTGCTTGGCGTCGAGATGCATGTCCGTCACGTCGCATACGTCACCCTGGGAAAGGGCCGGAAGCTGCTCGTCCTTGCGCAGGCCGTAGGGGTAGATCGCGCGGAAGCCCGGATAGGCCAAGACGTTGCCCGTCGCGTTGAAGGGCTCGCCGTTCACGTCGAAGGAAACCTTCGTGCCCTCGATCTCGGCCGCGTCCATGAGCGTCGCCAGAAAGCGTCGGGCAACGAGGTTGTAGAGCTTCCACTCGGCCGGCTGCAGCTTGTCGGGATCGGCCACGCCCGTCGGGTAGATGGGCGGGTGGTCGGTCGTCTCCTGCTTGCCGCGCGTGGCGGTGAGCTTGGGCTGCTTCAGGAGCTGCTGGGCCACCGGTGCGAACTGCGGCACCCCCTCGAGCATCTTGACGACGCCCTTGAGGTCGAGCGAGCTCGGATAGACCGTGTTGTCAACGCGCGGGTAGCTGATGAGACCATCCATATAGAGGCTCTCGGCAAGGCGCATCGTACGGGCGGGGGTGATGCCCTCGGAGGCAGCCGCCGCCTGGAGCGAGGTCGTGTTGAAGGGCGCGGGAGGACGCTGCTTGCGGCTCTTGCGCTCGACGTTCACGACGGTGGCCGTGCGAGCGTCACGCACCTTGGCAAAGGCGGCGTCGGCAAGGGTCTGGTCTTTGAAGCGCGCCGTGGCGTGCGTCAGCTTGAAGGGGTCAGAGCCCTCATGCGAGGCCTCGCCCGAGATGACCCAATAGTCCTCGGGAACGAAGGCCAGGCGCTCGCGCTCGCGCGCGACCACAAGGGCCAGGGTCGGCGTCTGCACGCGACCGGCAGAACGGACGTTGCCAAAGCCACCGTAGCGCGCCATGGTGAGGTAGCGCGTGAGCACGGCGCCCCAGATGAGGTCGATGTACTGGCGACTCTCGCCAGCATCGGCCAGGTCTTGGTCGAGGCTCACGAGGTTGGCGAAGGCGTGGTCGATCTCGCCCTTGGTGAAGGCGGAGTAGCGCGCACGGCTCACCGGTACATCAGGCGCGACCTGGCGAATCTGGCGCAGGGCGTCCGAGCCGATAAGCTCGCCCTCGCGGTCGAAGTCGGTGCCGATGACGACGGAGTCGGCCTTCTTGGCAAGGTTCTTGAGCGAGCGGATGATGCCCTTCTCGGCAGGGAGCTTCTCGATGGGAGCCCACACCAGGTAGGGAAGGCTCGGAACCTTCCAGCCCTTGATATCGATGCCGTCCTTGAGGTAGGGCTTGCGCTTGCTTTCGTAGGGAGGGCGCGCAAGGCCATCGGGAAGGTCGGCCGGAAGGTGCTCGCCCTCCGTCGTAAGGCCATACCAGCCCTCGGACTCGTCAAAGATGAGCTGGGGCGGAAAGTCGGGAGCCATGATATGGCCGCGCAGACCGATGGTCACCCACTCCTCGCCCTCGCGGTTGAAGCGATAGACGGGCGTGTCATAGACCTTGTCGGCCTTGGGTTTACCCGACTCGGACAGAAGTCGCGCGATCTGCTGCGCGGCGTCGTTCTTCTCGGTGACGACAAGTATCACGTTGTCAGTACCTCTCTACGCGATGCGGGCGAGACAAGTGGGTAGCCCCTCTCACCCCGCCTGGGTAGTGCCAGTCAAACAGCGGCGGCGCTAGTCGTCGAGCAGTGCGTGCTCCTCGTAGTCTTCACGCGACCACTTCAACGCCTCGCGGCCGTCGCGGGCAATCACCACCTCGCGAGCGACCGCAAGCGCGATCTCATACAAGGCAATGAGGGCCGCAAACATAAGCAGCATCGTAACCGGAGACGCGTCAGGAGTGAAGATGCCCGTCATGGTTAGCAGGCCAACGTAGATCAGGCGCCACTGCTCACGGAAGGTCTTGTAGGGAACGATGTGCAGGATAGACAGGTAGAAGATGATCAAGGGCAACTCGAAGGCAACGCCAAAGCCCACCTCGAGCAGCATCATGATGTTGAGGAAGTCTTCGGCATTGGCCACCACGTCGGCGAAGTCGAGCGTCTGGGATCAGCCAGCCAAAGGCGGCCTTCTGGATGACGAAGTAGCAGAAGACCATGCCGAGGAAGAAGAGAACCACAAGGGCGGCAACCGTGGGCACGACCCACTTGCGCTCGTTTTCGTGAAGCGCGGGCAGGAAGAATCCCATGGTTTCCCAGATGATGATGGGGGCCGAGATGATGAGGCCGAAGAAGACGGCGACCTTGAAACGGATGGTGAAGCCACCCAGGGCGGTGAGCACCGTCAGGCGCGTACCCTCGGGCAGCGCCGAGCGGATGGGGTCCATCATCATGTCGATGAGGGTCGGCGTGGCAAAGTAGATGACAACCGCGGTCACCATTACCGACACGATCACGATGGTCAAACGCCGACGAAGCTCACCGAGGTGGTCGGTCAGCGGCATGCGTGCTGGTCCGATAGGCATGTCTGATTGGGAGACCCGAAGCACTTAGGCCTCGCTCCCGTCCTCCTTTCCGCTGGCGTCGTCACCTTGCTCGTCCTCAACCTGAGGGGCGTCCTTCTCAGCCGACTTCTTAGCATGTCGGGGAGTGGTGAGGGAGTAGAGCGCCTCAACGCTGTTGGCAGCCGGGCGGGAGTCCTCCTGCGGAGCGGCATCGGCCTCAGGTGCAGCTTCCTGCGTCTCCTGTGCCTCAGCCTCTGCGGAATTGTCAGCCTCAGCCACCTGGCCGGAGGCCTTCTCTCCCCCGTCGGCCTCCTTGCTCTCGGCAGCCTGGGCCTTCTCGGCCTCCTCGGCGGCCTTGCGCTCGGCCTGCAGGCGAGCCTTGCGCTCGGCAAAGGTCTCTGCCTTGCGAGCGGCCACCTCGCTGTCACTGCCCTCGATATCAGAGTCGTCAGAAGCCGTCTTGGCAGCCTTCTTGACGGGCTCGTTCATCGCCTCGTTCAGCGGGTCCATCACCTCGGCCTGCACGACCTGGGTGAAGTCTTCCTGTGCCTCACGGAACTGCCGGAGTGCGCGGCCGATAGTACGGCCCATGCCCGGCAGCTTATCGGGGCCAAACAGCAAGAAGCCGAAGACCACGATGATGACGAGCTCGGTCTCTCCAATGCCAAACACCGAGACGCTCCTCTCACATACTTACGTTATCGCTGGGCTGCGACGAAACCTACTCCTCGGTCTCGTCGCCCAGGCCCAGCTCGCCGCCAAGGCCAAGAAGCCCCAGCACGCGCGCGACGTTGCGCTGTGGGTTCTTGAGGGCAAGCGCGAGCCCACGCTTGCTGGCGCGCTGCACCGTACCAACGAGCACGCCAATGCCCGTCGAATCGATGTAGGGAACCTCAGCGATGTCAATGGTCACGTTCGTAGCGCTCTCGGGATCAATGCCCTCAAGCACCTCATCAAGCTTCGCGCGAAGGTCATTGGCATTCGAGACGTCAACCTCGCCATTAATCGACACGATCGTCTCGTCACCCTGAGAAGACACATTAATGAGAAGACTCATGACTTACCTCCCTCGATCACGATGGTTACAGCGCGTTGCCTAGTTCTTCTCGTCCGTGGACGCGGCCTTGTCTGCGTTCGCCGTATCCCCGGTCGTACTGCCAGTATCAGACTGGGCGGACGCATCATCTTGCGTGGCCGCGTCAGTCTTTTCCTTCTCGAGCTCGTCAAGACGCATCTGGGCGTAGCTCTGTACGCCCAGCGAGCCGTCAGAATCGGAGTCGATGGCACGCTGGTAGGCGGTAGCCGCCGAGTCCTTGTTGGTCTGCTCGTAAATGAAGCCCAGGTTGAGCCAGGCGGTGGCGTTCTTGTTGTCTTTGGCAACGACGGCCTCGAGGCCCTTCTGCGCAGCCTCGGTATCGCCGGAGTAGAGGTCGCACAGGGCGAGCTGAACTTCTGCGTCCGTGTTGTCCTCAAGCTTGATGTCGCGCTGGAAGCAGTCGCGCGCCTTGGCATACAGCTCGTCGGCATGAGCCGTAGCCTCCTCACCAGGAACAAGCGACTGCACGGTGCTTGCCCAGCCGAGGTAGGCCTTGCCCAGCGCAAGCAGGCTCTCGGTGTCGTTGGGGTTGGACGCAAGCTTGTTCTCCAGCTCGCTGGCGTCCGAAGCGTACATGCTGTCGACCTGCTCAACCGAGAAGGAAGTTGGCGGCGCGTCGGTAGAGCTACTTGCGCTCTGTGCACCCATGATGATGGATGCCAGGGAAGGAATCATCATCGAGAGAACGAAGACGACCGCGAAGATACTGACGGCGATGTCACGAGCCGTCTTCTTCTTGGTGCGAGGCGTGCGAGGGGCCCTGGGAGGCAGCTCGTCAAAGTCGCGCTCCTCGAACTTGCTCTCGTGAGCCGACGCCTCGTTCTTCTCGGCAGCCTCCTTCTCCTTGGCCTCAGCCTCGGCCTCGGGACGACGGATCTTTCCCCTTGCCGCACGCTTCGGCGTGGAGCCCGACCTGTTCGTATTCTTGTACTTGGCGTCCTGTGCCATAAAACTGCTCCCTAACTCACTATCTAAAAATGCTCGTTAGCATAAACCGCTCATTCCCGACAGGGAAACTAAATTAGCTATTGTACCGAAAGTCTTCCGACAAGGAAATGTTATGCAGTGTCGGAAGACAGAGCTTGAACGTTGCTGAAAGAAGAAGGGCCCCAGCCGACGACTGGAGCCCTCCCAAAAGGCATGCTTTAGCAGGACTACCTGCGAGCGCGCTCCAGACGAGCGGCCACAAGCTTGACCGCGATGACGAAGACGTCAAGTGCGGCGCCCAGCTCCTCCAGCGAGGGGTAGGTCGGGGCGATGCGGATGTTGGTGTCGCGCGGATCGTTACCGTAGGGCCAGGTGGCGCCAGCGCCCGTCATGACCACGCCCAACTCCTTCATGAGCGCCACGATCGCCTTGGCCGAGCCCTCGGGGCCCTCGAAGGAGACGAAGTAGCCGCCGTGCGGGTGCGTCCACGTGGCGATGTCGAGGCCACCCAGGCCCTCGGTGAGCTTGCGCTCGACGAGCTCGAAGCGCGGACGCACGACCTCGGCGTGCTTGGCCATGTGCTCCTGAACGCCCTCGAGGTCGCGCAGGAAGCGAGCGTGCATCAGCTGGGAGAACTTCTCGCAGCTCACGCGCTCGATGGAGAAGGCCTTGCGGATCTCGGCCATGTCGGCGTCACCCGCCGTGACGAAGGCGATGCCCGAACCGGGGAAGGTCACCTTCGCGGTGGAGCCGAACTCGTAGACGAGGTTGTCGGCACCGGCCTCCTCGAGGGCGGCAAAGATGTTGAGCAGCTCGTCGTCGGTGTCACCGAAGGCGTGGACCACATAGGCGTTGTCCCAGAAGATGCGGAAGTCAGGCGCGGCGGGCTTGAGTGCGGCAAAGGCACGCACGACCTCGTCAGAGTAGGTCACGCCGGTGGGGTTGGCGTACTTGGGCACGCACCAGATGCCCTTGACCTGCGGATCGCTCTCCACGAGCTCGCGCACGACCTCCATGTCGGGGCCGTCGGGGCCCATCGGCACGGGGACGTTGGTGATGCCAAAGCTGGCGGTGACCGCGAAGTGGCGGTCGTAGCCGGGGCTGGGGCAGAGGAACTTCACCTCGCCCTGGCGACACCAGGGCTCGTTGCCGCCGATGCCGTGGATGTAGCCATTGGCCACGAGGTCATACATGAGGTTGAGGCTCGACGAGCCGTTGACGATGACGTTTTCGGCATCGACGCCCAAGATCTCGGCCGCGAGCTGGCGAGCGGAGGGCAGGCCGTCGGGAGAGCCGTAGTTGGCGACGATGGCGCCACCGTCCTCGAGCGGGGTCTCGGACGTAAGCGTGTCGAACATGGGCTTGGAGAGCGCGACCTGCTCGGGCGAGGGCTTGCCACGCGCCATGTCGAGCGAAAGGCCCTTAGCACGGACCTCGTCTGCGCGCTGCTCAAGCTCCGCGATTGCCCCGTCAAGCTCTTCGGTGGTCATAGACTGATAGACGTTTGCCATAATGGCCCCCTATCACATAAGTGCGTACATGGTCTTCTAGTCTGTCCCAGAAGTATAGGCACGCTTTTGATGCCGTACTGTTACCATTAGGCTCATGAAAGAATTTACGCACAACATAGAGGGCGAGAAGCCCGAGCCCATTCGCCCCGGCTCACCCGCAAGCGAGTACGGCGAGCTCCAGCGGCTCGTTGACGCCTTGTTTGCCGTCAATCCGTCCAAGGCCGTCTCGCGCATGGACGTGATCGTTCGTGCCGAGGTAGATGATTTGGGAGACGACCTCATGGAGGTCGTGCAGCTCCTTCCTGCAGGCAACTACAAGCGCTATCGCCTCTGCGACCAGCTCAACTCCATCATCACTGCCCACGGTTGGGCCTACCTCTACGGAACGGTGGAGTGAGGGCAGGCAGGTGCGCCGCGAGCCCTATTGCTGTACGCGAGACTCGCTAACGGAGTGTGCATCAAGGCCCAGCATCAGGTCGGCATGGACCTTGTAGGCAAGCATGATGGTGGCATTCTCGAGAATGCGCTCGAACAGCCCGGTAACGCGCTCGCCTTTTGTATCAAAGACCTCGAGTCGCTTGCCCCTGCGCTCCGGCAGGGCAAACGGGTCAACCGGGAAGAGGCAGTCGACCTTATCCTCAAACAGGTCTAGGACGGCGTCAAAGCACCGCGAATAGTCAACGTTGAACTCCGCCCCCATCTTGAAGAGCTGCTCAATCTGCGAAATGGTGAGCACGCGCTTGAAGGCGCAAACGAAGATAAGCGAGGCGATGTGGCGGCGCGAATAGCGCTTGCGCAGCGGGGCAGGCACAACGCCCTGCTTGACGTAGTTGTTCACCATCGCGCCCGTGATGATCTTCTCGTTAGGGGCATACATGAAGGCAAGCTGCTCATTGATGATCGAGAGTACCTGATCGAGATAGAGCTCGATAGTCGGCATCTCCTCTATGCGCGTGACATGCACCGAACGCACCCGATCGCTCAGGATCTTGTAGGCCTCCTCAAAAATGAGCTCGTTCTCGTTGCTCTCTTTTTCGCGTGCAGACATTCGCTCCCCCACTTCGCAACGGATGAACGCCCCCACATGAACCCATGTGCTATCTGATGCGGTCATATGCATGTGGCAAAGGCGAAGACATCTCTCAATGCAATCGAAGAAGATACTACCATAAGAAATGCACATATCGCTACACACAAAGAACGAAATGATATCAGCTTGCTTCTTTGAATGCCTCGAAATTTCGAAATACTCTTTCATTTCAAAAGTCATCCACGTTCCACCCATTTGCTGGCTAGCGAAGGGGGCGACGGGGGCTTAGACTAGTTCCTGGCAATAAACCCAGACAGAGAGCGAGGTTGCCACATGCCTAGACGCACCGACATCCACAAGGTCATGATCATCGGCTCGGGCCCCATCATCATTGGCCAGGCGTGCGAGTTTGACTACTCGGGCACGCAGGCCTGTAAGGCCCTGAGGTCCTTGGGTTACGAGATCGTCCTCGTCAACTCCAACCCGGCCACCATCATGACCGACCCTGGCACGGCGGACCGTACCTACATCGAGCCGCTGAACGTCGATCGCCTCACCGCCATCATCGAGAAGGAGCGCCCCGACGCCATCCTGCCCAACCTGGGCGGACAGTCGGCACTGAACCTCTCGTCTGAGCTCGCCAAGACCGGCGTGCTCGAGAAGTACGGCGTGAAGGTAATCGGCGTGCAGGTGGACGCCATCGAGCGCGGCGAGGACCGCGAGGCCTTCAAGGAGCTGATGGGCGAACTGGGCATCGAGATGGCCCGCTCCAAGGTTGCCTACAGCGTCGACGAGGCCGTAGAGATTGCCCGTGACCTGGGCTACCCCTGCGTCCTGCGCCCGGCCTACACCATGGGCGGCACCGGCGGCGGCCTGGTCTACAACGTCGAGGAGCTGCGCGAGGTGGTTGCGCGCGGCTTGGCGGCAAGCCCCGTGCACGAGGTGCTGGTTGAGGAGTCGGTGCTTGGCTGGGAAGAGCTCGAGTTCGAGGTCGTCCGCGACGCCAAGGGCAAGATGATCACCGTCTGCACCATCGAGAACATCGACCCGATGGGCGTTCACACCGGCGACTCCTTCTGCGTGGCACCCATGCAGACCATCGCGCAGGAGACCATCGACCGACTCCAGGAGAAGAGCTACCGCATCGTGGACGCCGTGAAGGTCATCGGCGGCACCAACGTGCAGTGGGCGCACGACCCGGTGAGCGACCGCGACGTCATCATCGAGATCAACCCGCGCACCAGCCGCTCCTCGGCCCTCGCGTCCAAGGCGACGGGCTTTCCTATCGCACTCATCTCGGCCATGCTGGCCAGCGGCCTCACCCTGGACGAGATCCCCTGCGGCAAGTGGGGCACGCTCGACCAGTACCATCCCGACGGCGACTACGTGGTCATCAAGTTCGCTCGTTGGGCCTTCGAGAAGTTCAAGAGCATCGAGGACCGTCTGGGCACGCAGATGCGCGCCGTGGGCGAGGTCATGTCGATCGGCAAGACCTACAAGGAGGCCTTCCAGAAGGCCATTCGCTCGCTTGAGCAGGGCCGCTACGGCTTGGGCTTTGCCAAGGACTTCCACGACAAGAGCCTGGGCGAACTTGTTGACCTTCTCGCCTACCCCACCAGCGAGCGCCAGTTCGTGATGTACGAGGCCCTGCGCAAGGGTGCCACCGTTGACCAACTCCACGCGCTCACCTCCATCAAGGTTGAGTTCATTCAGGAGATGGCCGAGCTCGTGGCCGAAGAGCAGGAGATTCTTGCCTGGACCTCAGCCCACGCAGGGGAGCCGCTGCCGGCCGACATGCTGCGCCAGGCCAAGCAGGACGGCTTCGCCGATCGCTACCTGGCCCAGATATGCGAGATGAAAGAGGCCGACATCCGCGCACAGCGCACTGAGCTTGGCATCACTGAGGGTTGGGACAAGGTGCACGTCTCCTCGACGCCCGACAGCGCCTACTACTACTCCACCTACAACGCGCCCGACGCGAGCCAGCCGCTCGAGGGTGACAAGATCATGATCTTGGGTGGCGGCCCCAACCGCATCGGCCAGGGCATCGAGTTTGACTACTGCTCGGTGCACGCCGCCATCGCCCTGCGCAAGCTGGGCTTCAAGACGATCATCGTGAACTGCAACCCCGAGACGGTCTCCACCGACTACGACACCTCGGACAAGCTCTACTTTGAGCCGCTGACCTGCGAAGACGTACTCTCCATCTACGAGAAGGAAAAGCCGCTCGGCATGATCGTGCAGTTTGGTGGCCAGACGCCGCTCAACCTCGCCAGCGAGCTCAAGGCGGCGGGTTGCCGCATCCTGGGCACCACGCCCGAGGTCATCGACCTCGCGGAAGACCGCGACGAGTTCCGCGCCATGATGGACAAGCTGGGCGTTCCCATGCCCGAGGCCGCCATGGCCGTCAACGTTGAGGAGGCCCTCGAGGCCGCGCACGAGATTGGCTACCCCGTCATGGTGCGCCCGAGCTACGTGCTCGGCGGTCGCGGCATGGAGGTCGTTTACGACGACGAGCACATGCGCTCCTACATGGCCGCAGCCATTGGCGTCACGCCTGATCGCCCCATCCTCATCGACCGCTACCTGCAGCACGCCCTTGAGTGCGAGGCAGACGCCATCTGTGACGGCGAGCGTGCCTATGTGCCGGCAGTCATGGAGCACGTCGAGTTGGCCGGCGTCCACTCCGGCGACTCCGCCTGCGTGCTGCCCTCGGTAACCATCTCTGACGAAAACCTGGCAACCATCAAGGAGTACACGCGCCGCATTGCCGAGCAGATGCACGTCGTGGGCCTGATGAACATCCAGTACGCCATCGAGAACGGCGTGGTGTACTGCATCGAGGCCAACCCGCGCGCCAGCCGCACGGTACCCCTGGTCTCGAAGGTCTGCGGCATTCAGATGGTGCAGATTGCCACCGACGCCATGTGCGCCGAGCTGACCGGCCGTCCCTCCCCCGTCGCCGACCTCAAGGAGGCCACCTACGCCTTCCACGGCGTGAAGGAGGCCGTGCTGCCCTTCTCCATGTTCCCCGAGGTCGACCCGGTGCTCGGGCCCGAGATGCGCTCGACCGGTGAGGTCTTGGGCCTGGCCCCGTCCTTCGGTGAGGCCTTCGTGAAGGCCCAGGAGGCAACGGGCGTGGCGTTGGCTCATGCGGGCACCGTCCTCATGAGCATCTCCGATCGCACCAAGGACGAGCTTCCCGAGGTCGCGCAGCGCTACATCGATGCCGGCTTCAAGATCATGGCCACGCGCGGCACGGCAGCCTGCCTCGCCGAGCATGGCATTCCCGCGACGATCGTCCTCAAGCAGCGCGAGGGACGCCCGAACATCACCGACGCGATCAAGAACGGTCAGGTTGACCTCATCATCAACACGCCGCAGGGCGACGGTGGCTCGGCAACCGACGGCTCCTACATCCGCAAGGAGTCCATCCGTGCCCACATCCCGTTCATGACCACCATGGCGGCGGCGCGCGCGGCAGCCATCGGCATCGCCAGCATGCGCTCCTCCGAGGCATCTGGTGTCAACGCCCTTCAGGACATCCATGCCATGATCAAGTAGCACAAACCGCATACAGCGAACGCATAAAGCACCCGCACGACGTCATCCGTGCGGGTGCTTTTTGAATGAGTCAGTTACCGTAGTCCTTTTTGACTCATTTCACTTTTGATGTTTTGCCAGCGACGGAGGGAGCGGGGGCGGAAGGCCTCG
>CAJOKK010000055.1 GCA_905235165.1 uncultured Atopobiaceae bacterium
CAATGAGCTGCCCCACCGCCTCGGCCACCACCTCGGGTTCCACGTTAGGATCGATACGATGCTGGAAGTACAGGTCAATGTGATCGAGGCCCATGCGCTTGAGCGATCCCTCGCAGGAGCGCTTGATGGTCTCGGGCGTGGAATCAAGGTGCAGCGGATAGGGTGGCTCGTCGTGCTCGAAGTCAAAGTGGATGCCAAACTTGGTCACGATGGTTACCTCGTCGCGCACCGGGTGCAGCGCGTTGGCCACCAGAACCTCGTTGCAGTGCGGGTCCTCGGCCGTGCCGTAGGTCTCAGCCGAGTCGAAGAGCGTGATTCCCTGCTCATGCGCGTAGCGGATGAGCTTGGTGGCCTCCGCGTCGTCCATGGCGGCGCCGTAGGCGTGGGAGAACCCCATGCAGCCAAGGCCCACCGCCGATACCTCAAGCCCACGACCGAGTGTTTGCGTACGCATGCGTAGCCTCCTTCATGAGTTACCGTCTCTTGTTCCTCGCCCGTATATTACGCAACTGCCTTGCGCGCCCAGCTGACGGCCTTGCCCGTGGAGCTTGCCGCAGACGTGCCCGTAATCGAAAGGCCGCGCACCACTTTTGCCGCGGGATAGGTGCGGGCCAGGTCGCGCTCAGATCCACCCAGGCCAGACCCCTCATTGGTGCAGAGAGGGGCGATGGTAACGCCCGTAAGATCGCATGAGTCGAGGAAGGTCTTGACGGCCATGGGCACGGTGCCCCACCAGTTGGGGTAGCCCGTAGCCCAGCACGATGCAGTCAACGCCCTCCATGTTGGGCAGTGGCCCCTGGATGGCGGGGCGAGCGTTCTCGCGCAGCTCGCGCTTAGCCTGGTCGGTGGTGGCGTAGTAATCCTCAGGGTATGGCTCTACCGTGTCGATCTTGAACAGGTCGGCACCCAGGTCAGCCGCGATGGCCTCGGCCAGCACCTCGGTATTACCCTTGCGCAAGTTGATAACGCCACCGTTGCCGTAGTTCTGGCCGGCGCGGGAGAAGTAAGCTACGAGGGTTGACATGGAGAGCTCCTTTCGGTGGTTGTCTTGGCCCTATTTTGAATCCATTGTTTCTAATGTACAATTACAATTGATACTTATATTGATTAGTTATGTTAATAAGCGAGGACGAGGGACATGGAACTGAGGCAGATCGAGTACTTCTGCGCCGTGGTGGAGGCGAGATCATTCACGCAGGCAGCAGAGGCCTGCCTCGTCTCTCAGTCGGCCATATCGCAGCAAGTGAAGGCACTCGAGGCGGAACTCGGCTTCGAGCTCCTGCATCGCCGCGGCCGCAGCTTTGACGTCACGCCCGCAGGCGAGCTCTTCGCCCGAAAGGCACGCGCGCTTCTGGGCCAACTCGATGACCTGCGCTACGAGGCCGAGGGTGTCGCCAACGGCTGGGCCACCACGCTCTCGGTGGGTTATCTCAACCGCTACGAGGGCTGGGAGGTGCAGGCGGCCGTCACTGCCTTCACGGCTCGCCATCCCCACATTCCGGTGCACGCTACGGCTGGCAGCCATGACGCGCTCTACCGGTTGATACTCGACCACGAGGTCGACGTGCTCTTCTCGGACCGTCGCCGAGCTCTCTCCGACGCGTTCGTGAACCGGCACCTCTTCAACGGCTGGCAGTGCGTGGAGGTCTCGGAGGCCAGCGGCAAGGCGTGGGCAGAGCGGCTCACCGTCGCAGAGCTCGCAAACGTGCCCTGCATCCTTATCGCCTCCCCCGAGCAGGAGGATGTGGAGCGCGAGTACTACCGTGACGTGCTGGGGTTTCGCTCTGAGTTCCTCTTCGCGCGCTCACGCGAGGAGGGCCGCATGATGGTGGCGGGCAACCGCGGCTTCATGCCCGTGGAGACACGCGCGCAGGCAGGGCGCACCGGCTCCGCCATCCGACGCATACCACTCGTGGGGCAGGATGGGCAACTCAAGAGCGAGTACTACTGCTACTGGCCAAAAGACCGCACGAACAGGCTCATCGAGGAGTTCTCCGATATCCTCACCGGCATGTTCGAGGACAACCCCAACGCCTAGCAAGCATCCATCACACCGACGATCCCAAAAAGACGAGATTGCCTGGCAACCTCATGCGGATGAACGTCAGCCCATCTCCACTTGCTCTTACTTATCGCTGCTACATGCGCCAAAGGTTGGTGACGCCAAAGCCCCCTAGAAGTCTTTGTCGAAGGCTCGGCTTTCCTTTCGCTCAATGATCATTTCTGCCGAGCCTTCTTCAAGAGAATTGTCCTCGTCATAATGGACGTGGTCTCCTGGCACGCCATCCGCAAGCGCAGTCAGCTGCTTTGCCAACGAGAGCAGGCCCTCCCTGTTTGCAGATATCACAATTTGGTCGCCTTCAATTACGGCTTTGATTTCAAAGCCATCAACCCATTCAACTACCAAATTAATCACTCCGTTAATCGGCCTCGATGGCCTTGACGGCTAGCGCTCCGCGTCTAACGCTCGCGTGTGCCCTTCCGCCAACCGTGAGATACCGAGCGGCACCAGAAACACGATGGTAAGCATCTGGAGGAAGCAGGCAATGCTCGACCCCAAGCCTCCCGTCACAGCCAGCTTCACCAGCTCCGTCACGGGGAAATAGACCACCATGAGCGCAAGCACGCCCCAAACCGCACAGCAGCACCTCTGTTGGACGGTGCCCGCAATCTCAAAATGCACGAGACGTCGCTCAGCAAGCCAACCCACAGCGAATCCGAGCGCCCAGCCGGCGTTCTTGAACGAATCGTTAGCCATCTTCACCGGATCGACTACGAGGTTGCCAGCCGCATCGTAGTCCATGGGGTATTCCTTCAGTGCCGCATATACGATAAGCGCAATGCTCACAAGGGCAATCACGCCCGCAACGAGCACGTCTTTGTCTGGGTTCTTATCCAGCCATGCGCAGACCCAGCCCGCAGCCAGCATGAGGATGACACCCACTACAAGTGCCACGAGCACGTCCTGCGGCGTGTGCACCCCCAGCCAGTTGCGCGAGAAGCCTACCAGAAGCACAACTGCCCAAAGCCCTATCCGCAACGAACGTGAAAGCTCGCGACGCAGCCCAGGGCCACCAAACATCGCAACCGCATTGGTGGTGTGTCCGCTCGGGAAAGAGTAGCCCGTCGCCTTTGCGAGCGCCTCCTCCAGAGGCAGCATGCGAGAATCCCTGACCCAAGGTCGATACACGCAGGCGCTGATCTTGAGGAAGCCGTTGGCGAGGCGGCCGAAGCCCCAGCCCATAAGCACGTAGACGCCCATGCGCTTGCTTACGCACCAGTACTAAGCAGGGTATAGAACGGCTCGGCAAACACCGAGAGCTGCAGGAAGAAGTCATCCAAAACGCCGGCCGTCGCCTCGCGGAGCCTTTGGAGGAAGAGAAGGTACTCGATATCCATATGCTTCCTTTCGCGTCATCGCCCCTGCCATCAGAAGGCATACCATGCGAGCAACACTATCTATACCGCATCGCTTCGAGAGCAACAACCGTGGTACTTGCGAGACTTGAAGCCCCTGCCAAAACGTGGCAGCACAATTTGTTTGACAAGGTCGACACAGGCTGACATTCGTGCAGGACTCAAGCAAGCCAACAAAGGAGAAAGGAGGCGCGAGACCTTATGTCCCGCGCCTCCTGTTCGCATGTAAGAGAAGATGCGCCTAGCTCTCAAGTCCTGCGCTATGACTTCCTGCGTCCCCGAATGACGACAACGGCAACGACAGCGGCAACAGCTGCCCCCACAGCGGCCAAGCCGGCGACAACCGGAAGGGCCACAGCTTTCTCGCTCGAAGGCACCTGCCCGTCATCCCCGCTGTCGATATCCACCTCCTGATAGCTGGACAAGCCATCCTCACCGGTGACAGTGGTGGTACCCTCCTTGGTGTCAACCACAACCTGTTCGCCCTCAGCGTCCGAAAACGACACGGTGGAGCCGTCGGCTACCGCTACCTCCCCGCCGGCATCATCAACGATGGCAAAGGTACCATCATCGCGTGTCACGCGCTTGTAGGTATGGGCATCGTCGAGCACGCGCTCGTCGCCGCTCTTGTCCACGAACACGAGGTGTCCCTCATCGTCGGTAGTCACGAGCGAGCCGCCCCCGACCTCGATGCCGATTGTCTCGCCACCGGTGGAGGGGGTCGCAGCCTCGTCGCCGCCCTCCCCCACGGGCACGTCGTTCGTCTGCCCAGCAAAGACTACCGCCTGCCCCGGGGCGAAGGCGCCCTGCTCCACGGAAACCACCGTGTCGGGCAGGAATACCGCCTCAATCGTGTCCGCTTCCGCGAAGGCCCCGGCTGCAACGCTGTTGACCGGGTTTCCACCAATCATGGCGGGGACCGTTGCCGACTCCTCGTGGCCCGCATAGCCCGTAATGGTCACTGACTGGTCTGCAACCTCGTACTCAAGGTAGCCATGCTGGTAGGTTTCAGCGAGGGCGGTGCCCGGCACGAAGACCAGGGCCGCTAGCAGGGCTACTGCCGCCGCAACTCGTCTCATCACGTCGCTTCACACTCCCATCTCGTCTCATTGTCTAGCAGCGCGGGGACGGCCGCTGGAATGCGCCCGTCCCCGCGCGGTTTAGTCATCTAGACCATCTAGGCCTAGTCGTCGAACTCGTCGTCACCCGCGGACGTCGCAATCACGTCCTCGACGTCGAAGACCACTGTCTCCATCTTGAGCTCTTCGTACAATTCCTTGTTCATCTCTGAATTACTCCCATCTTCATTCCTACTGCTGACTCAGCTCGGCGTACGTGGCAGACTTGATGTCCGAGTACACGAACACGAGATCGCTCGAGCCGGCCTTCCTCAAGACCATGAAGCCGCGACACGACACAACCACGTCCTCGCTCGTGACCGAGAGGTTGGCCCTCACGTTGCCCGTTGGCGTCATGTCGTTCGACTTGAAGCGCTTGATTCCGTCCGAACCATCAGTGTAGACGAAAGCCTCGTCCGTGAGCTTGGAGGCGTCCACGTCCTTGCCGTACACGACGCCGTGCTCCACGAGCTCCCAGCCCTCCGGCACGCTGCGCGTGACCACGCAGCTTACCTTCTGTTGCTCGTACGTGTCGAGGGGGCTCATCTCCGTGATGCTGATCTTCGGGACGGCCTCGAACTGCTCGTCCGCGTCAGCGTAGACCGCGACAAGCGTCCTCTCCGGTGCGGCGATCTTGTAGAGGAAGGTCGTGTCGTAGCCGAGCACCGTGCCATCCTCCTCGGCCCAGTACTTGAACGTGAGGCCATCGCGCTCGGGATCAGCCTTGAAGGTCTTCAGCGTACCGTAGGGGATACCCTCTTCGGTCTTGCTCTCGAGCTCAGTGTCGCCGTGCACGTACTTGACCGTGACGGAACCCTTCTGGACATCACGCTCGTAGAGGGGCCTGAGGGTGATGACCTCGGCACCGTTGGCGATCATCGCCTGGATGCTCTCCAGCGTGGCCTCTTCCTCCTGGCCATCAACTCTCCAGTACTTGAAGATGTAGCCAAACTTGCTCGAGGCGCGGGGGAAGGCAATTCTCGACGTCGCCTTGTACTGCGCAGCCGAAATCACCTGATCGTAGTCGGTCACGAACTGCACGAAGGCCTGCTTCTCCTCAACCGTGTCGTAAGCGAGAGTCACCTTCATGGGACCCGTCACGACCACGTCAAGGCTCGCGCCCTTGCCCAGCAGCTTGCCGTTCTCGTTCTCCCACTGCAGCACCTTGGAAGCGTCGTCGGAAGTGACCGTGATGGTCTGGCCGACGGGGACGGTCCAGGTGGTCTCACCCGTCTGGACAGCGCCCTCTGGGTCGGTGCTCACGGTGTACCTAGCAGCGTTCCTGATGGCAATGGTAACGTTGGCCCTCGAGTTGGCCTTGAACACGGCCACGAGCTGGACGCTCTCCGTAGCCTTGAACGTATAGCTCAGTTCGTCGGAAAGCTTTTTCTCGCTGTCGTAGGAACTCACGAGGCCGGTCTTAGCGTCGACCCCCGTCACCTCATACCAGCCGAGGAAGGTCCAGCCATCCTGGGCCTCAGCGCTCACGGTCACGTTGTCGCCCTGCTGTATGGTCTTGCCGTCATGCTTCACGCGCGCGTTCCCCACGGTTGCGCTGCATCCCTCGTCGGAGGTGTAGGCAGCAACGTCAACGCCCCATACGGCAACGAAGGTCATGGGTTCCTTCACGCCGTTGAGGCGCTCGCCCGCGGCATAGACCTTGCCAGACTCCTTCTCTTTCCAGCCCACGAAGAACTTACCCTCATGGTCGCCCTCGGGCTCAGCGAAATCGAGCGTGCCATTATACGGGACGTCCTTCGTGGTGGACGTGTCACCGTCCTTGAAGGTGACCGTGACCGCGTTGGGTGCCCATTGGGCGTAGAGCGTCATGTTGCTCTCCGGCGCGATTTCCTCGCCGTCGTCGTAGGCGACGCCCGGCTCTTCCTCTGTCGGCGTCTTCACCGTATTCCAACCCTTGAACGTGTAGTTCGGAGCGAAGTCGAAGCCGCCGGTTTCCTCGGCAATAGTTTCACGCGTCTTGAGCGGCGCTGTCTCAGCCTGACCGTTTTCGACTTTGAACAGCTGAGCAGCATTAGTACCGGACGTGGTCTCGGCTTCCTCGCCGTCACCTTCCTCGCCGCTTTCATCTCCCGGGATGAAGTCGGTGCCAATTGGTGCATTCTCATCGAACATGACCATGTAGTACCCGATATTATCGTCTTCGGGCAACCACTGCGCATAGAGCGTAATCTCTCCGCCGTCTGTAGTAGTGAGGTTCTTTACCGACTCCTCGTCAAGATATGCCGTACCCGGGTTCTCCTGACTCGGCTCGGCCATGGTGTTCCATCCGACGAACCGGTAGCCCTCACGGCTGATCTTGAATGTGGCCGTACTGCCTGTTTCTTCGATCGTGATGTTAGACGTGAGCTTCTGCCCCTCGTCGTAGGTGAATTCCTGGTCGGATATCGTGCCCGTGCCGCCGTTTGCGTCGAACTTGACGGTATAGGTGTTCGGGCGCCACTGCGCATAGAGGTAGAGTTTGCTGATATTGGCCTGGGTGAAGGGCGTGCTGTTGAATGCGTACGCCGTCCCCGTACCATTGGCTTTCGTGTTCCATTCAGACATCGTGTAGCCAGTGCGGCTGAAGGCGTTGCCACCCAAGATCTTGTACGTTGAGGTCAAATCAGTGGTTGATTTCGCATCGGCAAATTCGACGACCGTGCTGCCCGTACCGCCGTTGGGGTAGTAGGTGACGGCCGCACTTGGGTTGGCCTCGTACGGTTCTCTCGGGTCGAAGACCGCATACCAGGTGTAGTCCCTGGTGACGTTCTCAATCTGACTACCCTGTTTACGAATCGTTTGAGCACCTTGGCCGGGAGCGGTCTCGCTCCATCCGAGAATTCGTCCCTTGCCGTTAACTCCCTGCAGGCCATCCAGCTCTATGGTGCTTCCATACTCGGCGATTTCTGTACGCCATTCTGTGTCTGCGTCAATCATGTACTTGATGTTGACAGACTTATGCTTCCACTGCGCGTAGAGCGTCGTGTTGTCGGTCAAAACAACTTGCTGATTGTCCTTGTAGGCAATGCCGGAACCGTCGGCTGCCGTGTTCCACCCGACGAAGTCATAGCCCTCGCGCGTGAAGGCGTTGTAATTAAGCCTCATGGACATGCCCTTTGTCATGGCTTGAGGAGCCATCTCGCCAGTGACGTCTTCAGCGTTCCCGTCGAACGTAACGACAACGGGGGTCTCAATCGCCGCGTAGGGCAGGATAACAACGACCTGCCGCCACCAGACTTGTCCCTCCATGAGGTAATAACGATCAGGCCCTTCCATGTCGTACTGCGTCGGTTTGAAATCGTCGGACAGACTCACCCGTCGCGTCATCGCGAATGCCCCGGGATCGCTATAGTCCGTGACGGTAATCGACGTATCCTTGGGGAGTCCATAGTCCTTGCCCCAGCCGATGCCATGCCCGCTTTGACCGCCTTTGTCGAGGCTCAGAGGAAGCACACCCGAAACTGCCGTGATCACGGCGTTGTTCTTGATGGTGATATTGCCGCCGGCCTCCTTGTAGCCGCCGCCGATGCCAGCACCGATATAAAAGATTATGTCGGGATCGGTATCTGAGACGAGGCCGATCAGCTCGGACACTCCCTTTGCGATGGCGCCCGTAGCGGCAATCACTCCGCCCGTGATTGTGCCGCCGCCAGCCCCGTACGCACCGATGAACGCGTCGTTCGCAATATCGAATCCTCCCTTGTAGATTGCATCCGAACAGGCGTAATTCGCCTTGACCGCAGCGGAGAGCGACCCGGGTCCGCCCATCTGGCCGCCGTGCGCATCGGTCATCCCGCCGCTGATGGTGATGTTGTTTGCCCGGCCGAAGATGCCGCCGCCGATGCCCGCACCGCCGCAAATCGACGCCGCGGAGATCTGCGAATTCGTGATAGTGATATCACCGCCAACTACATGGCTCGGGCTGCTGTCCCAGAGCTCGGCTCCGCCGCCGCCGATGCCGGCGCCGTAGCCGCCGTACGCGGTCACGAAGGAACCGGTGATCTCGATCGAGTTGAACGCCTTGCCCGGACCGCCACCGATGCCGGCACCGCGGTCGCTGCCCTGGGCATTGATGAAGCCCTTGCCCCTAGTGCCGTCAATGTTATAGCCGACGCCCATGATCTTGATATTGCAGCCGGAGCCGTCGTCGCCGCCGCCGATAGCTGCAGCGCCGTAATCGCCTCCATAGGCGGTAATCTTCGTGTCTGCACCGTAGATCTGAATGGATCCGGTTGTCCAGGGAGTAATGCCACCGCTGGAGTGAGCGCTCACGTCACCGGACCCGATGCCCGCACCATGCTTGCCGCCGCGGGACGTGATATCCGCGCCATCCTTGATAATGATGGTGCCAAAGCCGCCATCATCGCCGCCACCGATGCCCGCGGCATAGCAGCCTGCCCGTGCGTTGATCCTGCCGCCGCTGATGGTGATGTTGCCGCTCGCGTTGCCGCCGCACCTGTTGCCGCCGCCGATGCCGGCGCCGCCGTTGGAGCTTGCGGCGCCGTTTCTGATAGTATCAAGGCCTGCATTCATGCCGCCGCCACAGGCGCCAACATTGGAATTGGTGATCGTGATGTCGCCCGTGCTCCCGGCCTTGTCGCCCGAGCCGATGGCTGCGGCGCCGTGGGCTCCGTAGGCGGTTACCCTGGAGTTTTCGATGGTGATGGTTCCGCTCGGGGTCAGGTCTCCGCCGCCGATGCCGGCACCGTAGTCCCCCAGGTCGTCATAGGCATCTCGGTGAGTCCACTTAGGGTTGGGGCCGGATGGCCAAAATGAGACCGTTTGCTTGATGACGCCGTCATCATCCAGCAGGAGATCATGCTGTGTGCCGCCCACTGCGTATACATAGGCGTCTTTGATGGTGATGGTGCCTTTGTTTTGCTTGGAGCCGCCTCCTGCCTCGTTACCGGAGCCGAGGCCTGCTGCCTCGTTGCCGCCGATCGCGCCGACGTAGGTTCCCTCGCCGGAGATGGTGATGGTGCCATACGTGCCATTCCTCTCAGCGCCGTCTCCGCCGCCGATGCCCGCGCCCTTGACACCGCCGACGCCGTTCACATGACCGCCGGTGATCTCGATGGTATTCACGTGGCCCTTGTTCGCGCTGCCGATGCCGGCGGACTCTTTGCCGCCCCAAGCCGTGACGAAGCCGCCGGTGATCTTGATGGTGTCTGCGCCGGAGTCGCCACCCGCACCGATGCCAGCGGCGTACTCGCCGCCCGTGGCCGTCACGGTGCCACCAGTGATGGTGATGGTCTCACCATCACCTTTGTTGCCGCCGCCGATGCCGGCGCCGTGGGTGGCACCCGTGGACACAATGGTGCCGCCGTTGATGGTGATGGCGCCACTTGGCCCTGCAAATCCACCGCCGATGCCGGCGCCATCCTCGTCGTTTGCCGTCGCCGTGACGGTGCCGCCGTTGATGGTGATGCTGCCGCCGTTGCCGTACTTTCCGCCGCCGATGGCCGCCGCGTTCATGTCGGAGCGTGCGCTCACCGTGCCGCCGTTGATGGTGATGGACCCGGCCGCCTTGCCATTGTCGCCACCGATGCCCGCCGCGTCGTCCGTATAGGTCTCGGCGGTAATGTCTCCACCGTTGATAACGAGGCTCGAGCCGTCGTTGACCGTAATGGCCGCGACGTGGTTGTTATCCGTTCTGGCCGAGAGTTTGCCGGCCTCCGACTCATCACCATACTCCCTGTAGATGGTAAGGCTTGCACCATCTGAGAGGGAGATGCCCTTCGAGCAGACAAGATTGGCGCCGTTGCGCAGGACGATGGACACGTCACCCTCAACAGCCAGGCGGCTGTTGAGGCTGATTGGGCCGCTGGCCACGAACCATCCACCGCCGATCCTTGTCATCGTGTTGGTAATCTGCGTGCTTTCGCCCAGCGGCTGGGGGTTACCTTCGGCGTCCGCGTAGATGATCTCCACGCCCTGAGCCGTCAGGGCAAGTGCCTGCTCCTCGTTTTGCTTGGCGCGCTCCTCCTCGGAAAGCTCCTCTTCCCCTTGGCTGGCCTCCTCGCCCTCGCCTTCGGTAGGCTCTGCTTCGGCATTGGAGCCCTTCTGGTCGGAGACAGCCTCTTCCGGCGTCCCTTGATCCGACCCTTCCTCGCTCGTCTCCAGAGGCTCTTCGCTCGGGGCCTCATCCCCCGCGGCATCTACGGGATCCCCCTCATCCTCCGGAGTAACAAGTCGATCTTTCGTTGGCTCTTCCTCTGGTGTCCCTTCGAGCACCGGAGCGACAGGCCAATCTTCCGCTCGCATCTCGTCTAGCGCCTCTGCGAGTGCCGGTGTTGGAACAAGTTCCAAAACCAGCACGACAGACATCGCTAGCGAGAGCAGCTTTTGTGCAGCCTTGTGCTTCAAAACTCCCTCCTTCATTTTGCAAACAAACAGTCGAAACCCACAAGCTGTAGCCCAACATGAGATGAACGAAGGGCTGCTCGCCCACGTAGTACTTGTACTTGCTCGTCATACATTCGTTTTAATTCATCTCAGGCTGTTTTGAGACTTTAGTATCATCTCAAGCCGTTATGAGACTTTAGTATCATTTCAACGAATTCATTTTTGTCCTACAAAACCGCCATGAGAACGACACTTGAAGTCACCCAGCTTGGGGTATGGTTTCGGAGTCGGTTAGCTAGCTGCAAACCCTGGATTTTTGAAAGACCATAGGAGGACAGAGCAAGCATTGGAATTCACGCTGGATAAGGCGGGGCGCACGAAGGCGCAGCTCGGGGAGGCTGTCATAGCGCTCCTCGCTGAGATGCCGCAGGAGCGCGTGACGGCGGAGGCAATCGCCGAACGTGCCGGTATGGGCAGAGCAACCTGGTTCCGCCACTTCTCAAGCAAGTCGGACGCGGCGGCATACGCGCTCGTCGCGCGTTGGATGCGCTGGGCAGAGGACGAGGGACTCTCTGCCGAATCGAATATGACTCTTCCCCCATTCCTTTACATGGTCCACAGCCAGAGGAAGACTGTATCGCTCCTCTACGCACGCAATATGAGGCAAGCGGTGCTGGACGCTGCTGCGAAGATCGCGAAGATATTCGTGGGAGGAGGCCGCACCGGATACCGCGAAAAATTCTACCTGTACGGGTTTGTCGGCATCCTAGACGAGTGGGTGGAGCGCGAGTTCGCCGAAACGCCCGAAGAGGTCGCGGAGATGCTGGGAGCGATCTTCGTTCTATAACAATGGCCCCACGTTCGGACTCGGCCTTGCGCGCGACGTTTCCCACACATAGTGCAGAAGCCCTTTCTTGCCACCTCGGCGAAGATCACGGAGAAAACTACCTTTCAGGCCCGAAATCGACCG
>CAJOKK010000056.1 GCA_905235165.1 uncultured Atopobiaceae bacterium
CTTTCCCGCGGCTCCGTGATCGCCGATTTCATCATCCGCCGCGCCATCGGCCAGGGCGGCATGGGCACAGTGTATCTGTCCCATCAGATCACCCTCGACCGTCCCGCCGCGCTGATCACCGTGACCGGCTGGCTGGTCATCCACGCCATGTCTCCGGCGCAGCGCAAGTTCCTTGCCGAGATTGACCGAACCGAGAGGGGGATGTGACATGAGCACCTACACCGCAGCGAACGGACAGGACCTCACAGACGAGATGATTGACCGCTGGTGCGAGGCGTACGACCGCGGCGAGTTCCCGGAGGGCGAGCGCACCGTCGGGTGCGTCATCCACGGCAGGCCGCCGCTTTCGGCGGAGGGCACGGCGACCATCTCGATTAAGGTACCCGTGGGCATGAAGAAGGCGCTCGAGCAGCGCGCCGCCGATGCCGGCGTCACGCTCAGCGCGTTCAGCCGGTCGGCCCTCGCGGACAAGCTCATCACCCAGACAAAGATGGCCGCCGGATAATATACGCCCCGCAAGGGCGTCCTGTGCCCTATCCCTCGGGGACTCTTGCGACGGCATCGGCATGGGGCCGGGTCGCCCCGCATCGCGGGGCGGCCTCGCTAGGCCAGCTTCCCGAGCTTGATCGCCACCGTCATCAATGACATGTGAATGTATGCGGGGTCACCGCCACGCCTCGACGGCCTGACGACGACCGTCGCGGTCGCCTCGGCCTCGTGGCCACCGCCGTCCCCGTCGTCGTCGGCGGTCGGCGTGGCCACGAGGATGAGCCCCCATCCGTCGGGCAGCATGTCCATCGCGTCCGCCTCGAGCTCGGCTGGGACGGCGAGGTAGCTGTAGTCGACGAAGGGCTCGTACTCGGTGAACTTCTCGTCGCGCAGGAGGTCGTTCCGGTCGACCTTGACCTCGATGCCGTGCAGGCGAACCTCGTGCCACTCGCACGTCAGGTTCTCGACGAGCAGGAGGTCGATGCGGCGTGCGGCGCGGCTCGTGCCGGTCCTGACGGGGAACTCCGGCAGCGTGGTGATGGTGCTCTTCGCCTTGGGCGGCCTCTTGCCCGCCAGGAGCCCGTCAGCGCCCCTGGCGCAGTCGTCGACGCCCGACGTGCCGGGCACGTCACCGCCCTCGAGCAGGGCGCTCGCGAAGCGCCGCCCCCTCTCGTGCGTGCCGGAGATGGCCTCGATGACGTCGACCGCGCTGAACGACGGCGCCTTGGCGTCCTGCACGTCGGCCTGCTCGCCGCCCTTGGTGTCCGCCCCGCGCCGCCTCGAGGCGACGGAGGCCTTCGCCATCGACCTCAGCGCGGTCGTGGTCAGCTTGCCGGAGGCGAGCCTCCCGATCAGCTCGTCGCGGCGGCCGAGGTCGTTCCGTGCGACGCTGTCGATGAGGGCGAGCTGCTCCGCGTAGAGCGTCGCCGACTCGAGCGCCTCGGTGTCAGCTCCCCTCGACGCGCGGTAGTCGATGGCCGTCTGCCACACCTCGCCTGCCCTGTACATCCTCCATACCAGGGACTCGGCGACCTTGGCGTCATGGGCAGCGAAGTTCTTGACCCACTGGGTGAACGACCTCATGCCCTCCTGCTTGTAGAGCTCCCGCTCCTTCACGTCATTCAGGAGCCTGTAGACGCTCCTGTACTCGCCCGTCTCCTTCTGCAGGAGGCCGGTCAGCTCCTCCTTGATCTCGGCAAGCTCCTCGACCTGCCCCGGCTCCCCCTCCATCGCCTGCTCCGTCGCGGCCACGTCGGCCCTCTCCATGCTCGTGTCGTCCATCTTCGCGCTCCCTTCCGTCCATCCCTCCACTTTGCAGAATATCACTCCACACGTGTAGAGTGATTGCCCACTACGAACGCCATCGGCTTGCGGGCCACTCTACACGGTGCCGCCCCGCCGCCGCGACGCGGTAACGAAACTCTCGCCCGTGGCGGTCCTTCTGGATGTGGAGCGCTGTACCAAAAATACTTCATTGATAATATATGTCCGCGCTGGGACTCCGTTTTGGGCGCTCTCGCGGAGCATGAGCTTGTACCAAAAATACTTTATTGATAATATACGTCCCGTCAGGGCGTCCTGTGCCCTGCCCCTCGGGGGCTCTCGCGGCAGCATCGGCATGGGGCCGGGGCGGCCCCGCCGAGCCAGGCCCCGGGCCGATGCCGATGCTGCCGCACGTCCGGTTCGGTGGTGGCGTAGGGAGGGGCCGTGAGCGTTGTTGGAAACTCGTGTCCTTCGAGTTTTCTACAACGCGGAGTGCCCCGACCGGTTCCGCGCATGCGGCGGGAGGGCTGGGGGCGGCATTTCTCTTTTTCGGTTCCTTTTTCTCTTTCGATGGGAGGCGGTCAGCATGGCGGACGGAAGGGTCGTTGCGCCCAAGGATTGGGAGGCGCTCCGCAAGGAGAACGCCGATAAAAATCAGGCCTTCATGTTTCGCGAGCACCCCTGGATGTACACCGATGCGCTCGACTTCTACAAGGACATCTTCCCCAAGGGATTCCTGCAGGACGAGGGAGAGGCCGACGGTGACGGCAGACCGAACGCCATCGCGCTCGAGATATGCGGCGAGAGGCAGAAGGACGGGAGCCTCAAGAGCGTCGCCCATCGGCACACGCTGACGGACGGCCTGCCGCAGCTCAAGGCGATCCGCGAGAGGAGCATGGAGGAAAACAGCTTCTGCTTCATGTCGCCCATCTCATACTTTGGCAAGGCGAGGACGGCGGCAAATGCCCGCTTCCTGCATGCGGTGGCTGTCGACCTCGACGGCGTCGGAATGGAACAGCTCGACTTCGTGCTCGGCTGGTGCGAGAACCCCTTCGTCGGCACGCCGTGCGACTACATCGTCAACTCGGGAACGGGCCTGCATCTCTACTGGGTACTCGAGGAGCCGGTCCCTCTCATACCGAGATACGTGCCTGCCCTGCAGCGCCTCAAGCATGACGTGACCGACTACATGTGGAACGAAAGCACGTCGACGTACGACAAGAAACAGTACCAGGGCATCTACCAAGGATTCAGGATCCCAAACACGTCGACCAAGCTCAACGGCGCACCGGGAACTCCCAAGCGAAAGAACCCCTATGAGGTGGTCTGCTGGAGGAACCCTGGCAAGGAGGGCAAGACGCGGCTCAAGGACCTTATGGGGTGGAAGACGAGAGGCGGCCTTCAGAACCCAGACTACCAAGAGCTGGTCGAGCTCATGGAGACGGCGGGAAAGACGCCCCTTGCCGTGGCACGCAAGAAGTGGCCCGACTGGTACGAGAGGCGCATCGAGGAGGGTTGCGAGAGGGGTTCCTACGTCGTCAAGCGTGACCTGTATGACTGGTTCCTCAGGAAGCTTGCGGTTGAGAAGGCCGCGACCGAGGGGCACCGCTACTGGTGCGTGTTCACGCTGGCGAGCTTCGCCAACAAGTGCGGCATCAGCCATGATGAGCTCGAGGCCGACGCCTTCTCCCTTCTCGACGAGCTCAAGCGGTACGACACGGTCGACAACCCGTTCACCGAGGAGGACGTGCTGTCTGCGCTTGACGCCTTCGAGGACGGCCGTGCCAACGGTCGCTCCCGTCGCTACACGAGGGCCTTCCTCGAGCGCAGGACGGCAGTCCCGATGCCACCGAAAGTGCGACGTAACGGTAGGAAGCAGGAGGACCATCTCGTTCGCGCTAGGTTCTCTCGTGACCTTGACTATCCCGATGGTTCTTGGCGTAACGTCGACGGCCGCCCTAAAGGCAGTCCCAACAAATCGCATCCAAAGCGTGACGCCATCATCGCCTACGCCGCCGCCCATCCCGGTGCCACCCAGCGCGAGATCGCGGAGGTGCTGGGCTTCTCGAAGACCACCGTCAACAAGTGGCTCAAGGACTGGCGAGACGAGGCGTCTGCGCCCGAATGAGACCGTCGAATGTGGGCTGGTCGCAGGTTTTCCGGCCACTTACACCGGGGCACTTTTTTGAGGGCCTTAAAACGCCTTAGAACAAGCCGTTTGCCTGCGCATACGCTCGCAGGGTGCGGATGGGTGCATGGATGGACGGAGGGGCAGATGAACGTGGAGCGAATGGACTTCGAGTCGATGGAGGCGCTGCTTGACAGCGCGAGGCCGCGCAAGGAGAGCCTGCCAACGGGCATCGCCCGCGCAACCTACCTCGGGATGATTGCCGCAATCGAGACGCTTGGCATCGAGTGGTGCCAGCTCGAAAGCGGCCAGCACGTGCTCCTGGGCGTCGCGGCGGCCGCAAATTCCCCGGCCAACCATACCGGCCCAAAATTCTAGGGGCCTTAAAACGCCTTAGAACGAGCCGTTTACCTGCGGAAACGCTCGCAGGGTGCATTTGTCGCACAAAAAGGGGGACCCGTCCGACCGACGGGCCCCCATCCCCGCGTTTGCGGGGAACAGTTTGGACCTTCGCGCCTCGCCGGACGTGTGCCGCCTCGCATCATCTGCGGTGCGCCCAAGTACGACGACTTGCATGGGGTCATCCCCGCGCCTGCGGGGAACATGCTGACGATGGTATCACGAAAAGCGGTGGCCGACGTTGCCGGTCGCCTCATCGGCGAGACCCTTGTTCACGAGCGTCGGGGGTATCCAGTGCGCCACGAGCTTGCGGTCGCCCTCCCTGGGCCCCGTCCAGAAGCGGTGCCAGTGGCCGCGACGCACGTGCGGGCGAACCGTCCTGCGTCCCTCGCCGTCCCCGTGGTCGCCCTTGCCTGCCGCCCCGTCCACGTAGCGGCGATACTCCCGATAGGACTCGGTCCAGCGGAAGCCCGCCTCGTGGATCGTGGCACGGGACATGCGCCTCGCCTTCGCGGGGTTCTTGGGGACGGGCCCGGGTGCGTAGGTCGTACGGACCTCGGCGTTGTCGGCGCAGAGGAAGGCCAGAATCGACATCTTCTGGGCTTTGGTCAGGCCGTCCCTGTTCCTTTCCGGGATGAGGCCGAAGCTCCGGGCCATGGTCGCGAATCGGTGGGCGGACTCCGGCGTCGCCCGCGCCGCCAGCCACGCCCCCAAGTCGTCGGCCTGCCACGTGGCATAGCCCTCTGACGGGACGAAGCCGATGTCAATCACGTCCTCGTACCCATCCGCAGCGAGGAACTCCGCAAGGAACTTCACGAGGCCCGCCATGCCCGTGGCCCCGTGGCTGTCGAGGCCCAGCACCTCGGCCGTCCGGGCTATGCCCTCGACCACGTGGCCGAATGTGGTGAACGCGACCGCCCGCGCGTCGGACGTCGACGGCATCTCCACGAGGAAGAGGGGCCAGGGCAGCCCGCCCTCGGCGGCAAGGCCCTCGGCAAGCCCCTCGGACGGCTCCGTGCCCAGCACGTCCTCGAGCAGCGGCTCAGACATGCGTACGATGTGGCCGCGACCGTCCAACAACTCAGCCGCCGCGCAGAGGGTCATCAGGCCCCCCATGACATAGGCCGCCGTGCGCCTCAGCTCTCGGTCACCCATCTTGTCGACATCCGCCTCGACCACCGACATCGCGAGCCAGTCGACGAAGAGGCCCGCGCCGTCTCGGGCCTCTTCGGCCCACCTCTCCAGCGGGTGCTTCCTTACCCTTGTCGCGCCCATGTGGCCCCTCCCCACGCCTCGTCGGGCAGGAGGCGTCCGGTGGCGAGCCTCCCGCAGTCACGCCACTATCGCACATGTGGGCGGCACAGGACGCCCTTGCGTCGCCGCTCGCCGATTCGCCGCCTCGCGCGTGCGTGTCCCCCTTCCCGTGCGCGTGCCACGCGCGGGAGGGCCATTGGAGGCCGCCAAGGGCCGCCGACGGCACGACGGGCGGCCATGCCGTACCTTGCCCGCAAAGGGCGGCATGGGGCCGCCCGGTGACGGCGAGGAGATGAGGGACATGGAGGCGACGAGGTACGAGCCTTGTAGGAGGGTCGAGATCCCCGAGGGCATCGAGCGGATCCCACGGGACGACCACGGCTTGTGGTGGTCGGAGCACGAACGCGCCGCGACGACGAGGCAGCTCATGGGGAGGAGGCTCATGCCGGCACCCGACCAGGTGCCGATAGCCTACTGGTACCAGAGCTACCTCTTCCTCTGGTACCCGGTGTGGGACGCACGCGAGGCCGTGCCGTGGACGGGGGAGATGGTGGAGGCCCAGCGGCGCTCATGGCGGGACGCGGCACGGACGCGGCGCGAGCGCGAGCGCCGAGAGCGCCGCGAGCTCGAGGCCCAACGCGCAGCCGTGCGGGAGGTCATGGCGAGGACCGGTTGCCCCGACGAGGACACCGCCGCTTGGGCGACGTACCCGCACACGGCGTGGCAATGGGTCCATGCGGGGTTCGTCCCGTCCGACGGAGCACGCTTCGCGTACATCGGCCCTGCCGAGGACTACCTCTACTGCAGGGTGGCCGACGTCCGCTGGGACCCCGACCGCGCGGAGTCACTGATGCCGACCGGCCCGCGCGAGGTCGACCGCCTGCCCGATGGGAGGCCCTACGACGGGAGGCCGTGGTGGCGATGACGATAGGGACCAAGGCGGCCCCTAGGCACCACAAGCCTAGGGGCCGCCTTGGCCGTCACGGCATCAACTACCTGCCGTTTTCTTAAATATTAGAATATTGCCGTAATATTCTAATACCTATCTGAGGTATGCCTATAGGGGTTGACACCTACGCCCTCGGCCCCTTATGGCCGTCCTTCTCCTGCCTTGCTTCCCTACGGTTCTCCGGCAGGGCGCACCTGTCGGGATTTGACGCAATCCACTCATCAAGGGAGATGTCAAGGCCGTGTAGGTAGTTGTCGGCAACCTCGCGCACTCTCCAATGCTCATCATTGACAAGCTTGTCCAACCCAAAGCCTCGGTAGGCGACCTCTTGCCGTACTCTGGGGTTTTCATCATTGACAAGAACGTCAAGCCCGTAGCTCTGACATGCAACCATATTGCGTACCATCTTTTCCGGGTCGTGGATGAGCTTCTCCAACCCGTACCCGTTCGCAGCGACCCACTTGCGCACGATGGGAGCCTCGTCGTTGACCAGCACGTCAAGCCCGTAGCCGCGCAGCGCGACCGCCGCACGCACATATTCGCTCTCGTCGTTGATGAGCGTATCGAGCCCATATCCCCGAGAGGCTACCGCCGCCCGAACGTCCTCGGATGGGTCGTTGATAAGCACATCCAAGCCGTAGCCTTGCCATGCGACCGCCCTGCGCACCCACCAACTATCGTCATTGATCAATAACTCGATCTCTTCCATCTTCACTACCTCACCCTCTGTCTGCCTTGTGACCTCGCCACGCCCCTTTCCCGAGGCGTGCGCTCACCCAACAACCTAGCGGTAGTGACATGGGCCTTTGGGTGTGGTAACGAAACTTGTCCGAGGCCACACCCCCGGCTCGCCCATCACGTTGGTGTATATAGGACCTATATACACCCTATATAGTTCCTATATAGGATTGCTCCCTACTCCCCCGCCGTGGCCCTCACGTAGAGCTTGAGGAGGTGTCCGACGATCCGCTCCTCGTCCCCGCCGAAGTCCACGCCGTAGGCCGCCTCCACGGCCGCGTCGAGCGCCCTGTGCGCCGTCAGCAGGTCGTCGTACGTGCGCTGGTCGAACTTCTTGAGGTCGGACTCTGAGGCGTCTGCGGGCATGGGGCTGATGCCGTCGTACATCATGGCGAGCGAGTCGCCCTCGTGTGCCTCTCGCGCGTCCAGCACGGCCTGAGCGCACGCCTCGACACGCTCTCGCTGCTCGTCGGTCGGGTCGGGCCAGACGAAGTTGTTGTAGACAATATCGCTTGCGTATCTGTAACGCATCTCAAGCCTGCCAGCCACAACGCGCATCCATGCGTTGTGGAACTGCGAAGTCATGACGCCGAAGTGGTAGAGCTCTGCGTTTGAAATGACATATAGCTGGTTTCCTGGAATCATCCCATTGGTGACGAATCCCACAGGCACATAATCACGTTTTTCGGAAGACACGGCAGGGACGGCAAGATATAACCCGTCTACGAACTTCTTGTTCTGCCTAAACAAATGTGGGACATCTTTCAGCTTGTACGCATCGCCCGTTTTCGTCTGTTCTGAACGCCACTGTTCACACGCCAAAACTCGATTCTGGATATAAGGGATTGACTCCCATCCTTCCTCTACAAGCCAAAGGCAGAATCTCTTATCGCCCTTTATGAAATCGCCACCCATAGAGAAGGGTCGAACCCATTTTTCTATATCGGGTTCTTGCATAAGTGCGGCTTTGAACTCCCCTTCGGCCATAATCAGGTATCCATGTTCCGCAGGCTTAAAGCCCATTATCATCTCTGGTACATCACTAAGTGGTTTTGAGCGCTTCCGGATAAACACATTCGAAGATGCCGTCAAATAGGCATTGATGTTTTCGGCAGATATGGTATCTATGCCATCGAATATCAATTTTTTCGTTCTCTCCTTAGAGAACCCCACAATGACAACGGTCACACCCGCCTGGTCCGTTGCCTCATTTGTCCACTTGAAAGACGGCCATGCGAAATCGATATGGAATCCCTTGTCAAAGAGCGGCTTCCAAATAGGCTCGACCTGCTGTCCCTGACAGATGGAGTTAGTCGATACGAACGCGGCGCGGATAGGCCAGCTACCCATGTATTCCGCTGCCTTCCAGTACCAGCAGGCCACATAGTCAACCGTCTTGACCTTGCCGAAGATGGAAGCCCGGTCAGCCTCCTGCGGTTCGAGTAGCCAATGAACGGCGGGTTACCCATGACGTAGCTGCACTCGCTCGCGGGCAGGACCTCGTTCCAGTCCATGCGCACGGCGTTCCCCTCGACGATTCCCTGGTTGCTCCTGAGCGGCAGGAAGTCGAAGTCCAGCAGGGGGAAGAGGTCCTGCGTCTCCTCGAGGGTCTGGGCCTCGGCGATCCAGAGCGCAGTCTTCGCCACGGCCACGGCGAAGTCGTTCACCTCGATGCCGTGGAAGGCGTCGAGCGTGACGCGGACGAGGCCGTCCGTCTCGAGCATGGTCTGGCCGCCACCGGCCTTGTCCTCGAGGATGCGGTTCTCGATGCGCCTGAGCTGCAGGTAGGTCTCCGTGAGGAAGTTCCCCGAGCCGCACGCGGGGTCGAGGAAGCGCAGGTTGGCTATCTTGTCGTGGAGCAGTCCGAGCTTGCGCTCCCGCCTCTTGACGTCGATGAACGCCTCGGCCTCCTCGAGCTCGCGCAGGAGGCCGTCGAGGAAGAGGGGGCCGATGACCTTGTGGATGTTCTCGACCGACGTGTAATGCATCCCGCCCTCGCGCCGCGTCTCTGGGTTCAGCGTGCTCTCGAAGACCGCGCCGAAGATGGTCGGGCTGATCCCCGACCAGTCGAGGTCGGTCGAGACCTCGGCTATCGTCGCGGCCACGTCATCCGAGAGCTGCGGCACGACGATGGAGCGGTCGGCGAACAGGCCGCCGTTGACGTAGGGGAAGGCGGCGGCTCGCGCGTCAAGGTACTCGTCGCGCATCCCCATCGGCGTGTCGACCGTCTCGAACAGTCGCACGAGGCGCTCCCTGAGGCTCGCCGGGTTGCCCTGGCAGTAGTCCCCGAAGGCAGTCCTGGTCTGCAGCAGTCCCGCGTCCTCGGCGTAGAGGAGGAAGACCATGCGGGTGATGACGACGTTGAGGCTCCTTTGCTCCTCCGGGTCGTCCTCGATGTGGCGGTAGCAGGCCGCCAGCGCGTCGTAGAGCCTGCCTATGCGCCGCCCCGCCTCCACCGAGAGGCGCTGCTCCTTGTGGACCTTGCTCGCGCTTGGGTCGTAGAGGAAGCTCAGCGACGCGAGCTGGAGCGGCAGCTCCTCGAGCGTGACCTCGACCATGCCGTCCTCGGGCACGTCGTCCTCGAGGTCGTAGATGCGGAAGGTGGAAAAGTTGCACACCACCACCCAGCGCGGGCGGTCTGACCACCGCATGTTGGACACGTACCACATGGCCTGCTCAAGGGGCGTCTCGTGGCCCCACACGCCGTTGTCGCGGGCATGGTCGAGGTCTATGTCGATGGACTTCTGCTCGATGAGCACGCCCCTGTCGGGGAGCACCACGTCGGCGTAGCGCGTGCGCGGCTTCGTGCTGCCCGGCGCCCTTCCCTTGACGGGCTTCTCGGTTCGCATGAACCCACGCGCGACCTCGGCCTGCGGCACGCCGAGCACGCGCGTCAGCAGGTCGGTCCAGAAGGTGGCGGTGTCGGCCTTCTCGTCCCCCCTGCCCCGCCACGTCTCCACGAAGTCCTTGGCCCTGCCCGTCTCGGTCTGCGCCATCTCTCCCCCTACTTGGTACGCCTACCTGCCGTTTTCTTAAATATTAGAATATTACGGTGATATTCTAATACCTATTTGAGGTACGCCGTGGCCGCCTCCTCGACGAGGCGGCTCCTGTTCGTGCGCCGCTCGTACACGGCGTCCTCCAGCATCTCGGCCACCTCGTCTGTCGTGCAGAAGGAGATGCGCCGTGGCCGTGGCTTGTCATGTGTTGGCCCTTCGGGCCTCGCGGAGCCGTCCGACGGCTCGGCGAGGTATGCGACGATTGCCTCCTCGATGAGGCGGCTCTTGCTCGTGCGCCGCTCCCAGCTGGCCTCCTCGATGGCGTTTGCGACCTCGTCGGTGAGCGTCACCGACAGGTGGTGCGTGCGCGTCGCCGTCGAGTCGCCGCGCCTTGTGGTGTCCTGCCTGTCCATGAGCTTGCCGGTGCCCCCGCGCCGCCCTGCCGTCTTGATCGGCATCGGTTTCTTACTCGCCATCGCACGCCTCCAGAATCTCGCCAAGGACCTCGGCATAGCCGAAGAGGTCGTCACCAAAGGCGCGTCCGAAGGTCGAGGCGACCGTCTCACGCTTCGGGATGGTGGTGCCGAACACCTTCGCCTTGCCGTCCGCGAGTTCCGCGACCGCCGACTTGAACGTGATCGTCCTCGGGTCCACGCGGGTGAGCAGCACGCCGTAGGGCGTCCCGCCGTCGCTGAGCGACTCGATGGTGTCCCACGTCTTCGCGAGGTCGACGGGCATCGGCGAGGTCGGCACGACCACAAAGGTCGACCGCTCCACGGCGGCGTCGGTCACGTTTCCGCTTGGCGGGCAGTCGATGACGACCAGTCGCGTCGGGTCGTCGCGGAGTCTGCGGACGTTGGCGATGTTCGCCGAGTTCACGTCGAACGGCAGCGCGTCCCCGTCCTCCTCGGCGTACAGAGCCCAGTCGCTCGAGCTTCCCTGTGGGTCGGTGTCGAGCACGACGACCTTGATGCCCCTGCGCGACGCAGCCGTGGCGAGCGCGATGGCCGTCGTGGTCTTTCCGACGCCGCCCTTGATGTTCACGACCGAGACGATCATCCCGTCTTCCCCTCTCTGCCTGGGCTGATTAGCCGTATTAGAATATTACGGTAATATTCTAATACTTTCCCGAACGCCGGGCGGCGCAGGCTCGGCCCCTGCCGGTGAGCGGCATCATCGACGGGATTTCATCCTCATTTTTTCGGACTGTCCTTCTCCTGCCTGCTCGCCGTCCACCGGCTCAGGAACTGGAAGGGGCCATAGCTGAAGCCCGTCAACGTAGAACGCTATCAATCCGTAGTGTTTATGGGCGAACTCGAAGGCCTCTAGGGGCATTACGCAGCGGGCGGGGACATGACGATCTTTTCCGAGCACGCATGTGTAGTCTTCCATCACCAGGTCAGCCCAACCAGTCTCGTATCTCATGTTTTTCCCATTGCTGTCCTTGATGGGATCGCCGAAGTCGTTGCAAACAAGTTCTGTCTCTGGTTCGACATGAAGGCATGAGGTGTTTTTTCCAGCTACGTTGTCTCCGATGGCCTCGTAATAGTCACAGGTGTTGAAAACCGCCAACGTTATTGCCATGGTGCTCTCCTCTCTCCTCCCTCGCGGCCGTGGTCCTCGCCACGGCAGCCTCGTATGCCTGCCTCTCGGCCGCCTTCGCGGCCATGAACGCCCTCCTTGATGCCGCCACCTGCGGTGGGCGCACCATCATCCCCGAGAATCGTCGAAGAGCCTTTGCGACGCTCGCAAGGCTTCTTTTGACCTTTTTAACAGCCCTTCGTAGACGGCCAAGCTCTGCCTGAGCTGCCGAGTTTTCAGCAAGAGCCCTCTCGTGTCGCTCTCGAGCTTGCTCGTGTCGCTCTCGAGCTCGCTCGTGCTCTCGTTCCAGGTCGATATTTCCCGCCTCATCCTTTCGGCCCTGTCGGAAGACTCGAGTTGCCTCGACAGGGTTGAGCTTTCCAGCTTTCTCAGCCCGCCGAAGGCCCTCCAATCGTCTCTCGGCCTCATCGGCCTCCCTCTTTGCCTCATCGGCCTCCCTCGCGGCCTCCACGGCCCGCTCCTCGGCCCTCATCTGCTTCTTGTACGTCTTGATGTCAACGCCGCCGCGCTGTGTCTCCCGGTTCCCGGCGACGCGCTCGATGCCGTGCGCCGCCATTACCGCGTCGAGGGCCTTGTCCCACTCGCCGAGCATGTCGCACCAGTCGGCGCATCCGGACTGGCTGATGGCCTTGTTGAGGCTGTTCTGCAGCGGCATGCCCCTCTTGGACTCCGCGACCGGGACGACCTCGAGGTGCATGTGCGGCACGGCCTCGTCGTTGTGGACGATCGCCTGCTTTACGGCGAAGTGCTCTCCGAACCTCTCCTCCATCCGCTCGAGC
>CAJOKK010000057.1 GCA_905235165.1 uncultured Atopobiaceae bacterium
CAGCCGCCTGCGCAAGCTCCTGAGCACTCTGGTAACGCGCACTCGGCTCAAAGGCGCGCGCCCGCAAGATCACCTCACGCAGCGCTGCAGGCACGCGCTTCTCGTCAGCCAGCACCCGATTGAACTCATCGTCGTTGGGACTCACGCCCGTCAGCAAGAAGGCGAGCAGACCCCCAAGCGCATAGATGTCGGTCCTGGCATCCGTCTGGGCAAAGCCAAACTGCTCGGGCGCGGCAAAGCCCCACGTGCCAAGGGTCGTCGTATCGCGTTGAGCACCGCTCACGTAGGCGCGGACGTTTCCCAGATCGATAAGAGCCGCCCGTCCCGAGTTCACCACCGCGTTGCCCGGCGTGATGTCTCGGTGCACAATGCCGTGAGCATGCAGCTCACCGGCTGCCTCGCATAGGTCTTGCAGGTAGTGCACGGCATCCGTCACAGAAAGCGGACCCACGCCGGCAAGCAGGTCGGCAAGCGTGACCCCATCAACGTAGGTCGTAACCACAACAAGCGAATCGGGCAACCAGTAGATATCCCTCACCTGCGGAAGCAGCGGATGATCGAGCTCGCGAAGCTGCTGCCAGGCGCGCTCGTTGGCAAGCTCGCGCGGCACGTACTTGCGCACCAGCGACTCCGACCCCTCCCCCGCAACCAGCTCCGTCTTGCCCGCTGGTCCCTCCGAGAGCGTACGCACAACGCGATAGGAGTCGTCATGCTCGATCGTTGCCAGAAGCTCCTCGTCTGTCACCGCTAGTCTCCCTGGGAAAGCAGGGTATTCTCGCCAAGGCGGTAAAGCTCGTCGTCACACTCGTCGCGCGTCATGCCGCGCTCGAGGCAGAGGATAATGACGGCATCGCGGCGCAGCTTGCACCACAGCTCAGAGACGCCGGCAAGGCGCAGAAGCCGCTGGCACTCAACAAGCGAGCAGCCAAGGCCGAAGGCAAGCATGATGGCGTTGTCGCGTCCAGGCGTCCGCGTGCCCTGAAAGACCTGGTAGCCAAAGGTGGTGTTCACGCCCGACGCACGAATGGCGTCTGCGCGCGACATGCCCTTCTCGTCGAGAAGGGCATGCAGGTAGTCAGCAAGCGTGCGGTCAGGAAGGTCAACCTTGGAGAGGTAGGCCTCGGGTGTTGCGCTGGCAAGCAGCTGCTCAAGAAGCTCATCAGTTGGGCGCTCGGTCGCCATGCGGGCCATGCGGATCTCCTCTCGCTGTGTTTTGGGATAAGTTGGCAGTATCCCCCCGCGACCGTGGGCGCGTCAAGAACTGCGAGCAGAGCATGGTATGGGCAAGCTTAGGCGCCAGCCGCCTCGCGGCCACGCGCGAAGGCCTCGAGATTGGCCTCGACCGTCTTAGGCGGAACGCGGCGCTGGATGGCGTCGTGCCACGCCTCCACCGAGAAGGGCAGCGCCGTTGACAGGGCACCCACCAACACCACATTGGTCGAACGCGGGCTTCCGACCTCGCGCGCAATGGCACCGGCGTCGATGACCCGCGCTCCGATGGCAGCGAGCTTCTCGCTGATGCCCGTAGGCATCTGGGCGGCACCGATGTTCACCGGAACGGGCGTGATGAGCTCGTCGTTGACGAAGAGCGTTCCGCCCTCGCGGACGAACTGCTGAGCGCGCAGGGCCTCGATGGACTCGAAGGCCACCACGATGTCGGCGCAACCGGGGTCGCAGATCATCGACTCGACCTTCTCGCCAACGCGCACGACGGTAGAGACCGAGCCACCACGCTGACTCATGCCGTGAATCTCGGAGACCTTCACGTCGAGACCCGCGTCGGCCGCCACCATGGCAAGCAGCTGGCCGGCAAGGATCGTTCCCTGGCCACCAACGCCCACAAGCAGGATGGTCTTGGTGCCGTCAAGGGAGACATGCGCCGTGCCCTCGGCAACGCCGTAGTTGGTAGAGGTGTCGTGCGGCATGTTAGGCCTCCTTTGCGATGCAGCCGAAGGGGCACGCCTGAGCGCACTGCCCGCAGCCGATGCACTGATTGGGATCGATGACGGCATGGCCCGTCTCGTCGCGTCCAAGGGCCGGGCAGCCAATCTGGATACAGCGGCCGCAGCGACGGCAGTCGCGAATGGCGGGCATGGGCTTGCGTGTGCGATCGATGAGGCGGCAGGGCGCCTTGAAGATGATGACGGAGAGCTTGTCGACATGCTCGACAGCCTCCTTGAGGGCGGTACGCACGGCCTCGGCGTCTTGGGCGTCCGCCTCGATGACCTCGTCCACACCGATGGCCTCACAGAGCTTGACGAGGTCAAGCTGCTTGCCGGCGGGCACGTCCAGCGGGTTCACGCGGGCGGCCTGCTCAGTAAGGGTGACGCCGTTCACGGGATTGCCCTGCGTACCCGTCATGGCCGTAGTGCGGTTGTCGAGGATGCAGAGCGTGCCAACGCCACCGTTGTAGACGGTGCCCAGCAGGCTCGTGATGCCGCTGTGCGCGAAGGTGGAATCGCCGATCACGCCAACCACGGGACGGCCCGAGCGCTCGGCCGTGCCCGCCAACTCCATGCCATGTGCCATGGAGAAGGACGCACCCATGTCGATGCAAGAATCAAGCGAGCGATAGGGTGCCACCGCGCCAAGCGTGTAGCAGCCGATGTCGCCCATGACGATAGCCTTGATGCGCCTGAGCTCAACGAACACGAGGCGATGCGGACAGCCGGCACAGAATGCGGGCGGACGGGGCGGCAATCCCTCGGCAGGCGAGAAGTGCGTGGGCTCCTCAATCCCAAACGCCGCGCGGATATGCGCGGGCGTGACCTCGCCCGACCGCGGCAGGCGCCCCGCCGGCGGCTCGGACACGTCGATCCCGAGCGCACGCACGCGCGTCTCCAGATAGGGACAAGCCTCCTCCACGACGTAGACCTTATCCACTGCCTGGGCAAACTCGGCCAGCTTTGCCGGAGGCAACGGCCAGGTGACGCCGAGCTTCAGCACGGAGGCCTCGGGCAGCGCCTCACGAACATGCACGTAGAGCGCACCGGCACAGATGACGCCCACGGAGCGGTCGCGCAGCTCGATGCGATTGAGCTCGGTCTGCTCCGCCCAGGCAATCAGCGCGTCCTCACGCTCGTTGGTGCTCAGGGTGCGCCGCACGGCGTTGGCCGGCATCATGACGTACTTCTCGGGATGGCTCTCGTAGGAAAGCGGCTCAAAGGCCGTACGCTCGCCCGACAGCTCAACAAGGGTCTTGGTGTGCGCCACGCGCATGGTTTCGCGCAGCATGACCATGGTGTCAAAGCGCTCGGACAGCTCGAAGGAGGCACGAGCCATCTCGTAGGCCTCCTGGCTATCGGAGGGATCGAGGCAGAGGATGCGGGCAAAGTCGGCATAGTGACGACTGTCCTGCTCGTTCTGCGAGCTATAGCAGCTGGGGTCATCGGCGGCGAGAAGCACGAGGCCTCCGTTCACGCCGGTGTTTGCGATGCTCATGAGTGGGTCGGCCGCCACGTTCACGCCAACGTGCTTCATCGTGACGAGGCTGCGCACGCCGCCCATCGACGCGCCAAGGCCAACCTCAAGCGCGACCTTCTCATTCGGCGCCCACTCTGCGTATACGTCGTCTTTGGTAACGAAGTTCTCCAGCGTCTCGGTTGACGGCGTTCCCGGATAGGCCACGCCTACGGCAACGCCCGCCTCCCACGCGCCTTGCGCGATGGCCTCGTTTCCGGACAGTAGCTGCTTGCTCATGGGTTCGTCCTCCCCTACGCTCGAACTCGTCTCGAGTGGCTATTCGAACTTCTCCGCAAGGTCCCAGGTACCCTCGGCCAGCCTCTCGATGGCGCTCGGAATCTCTGCAACGTCGTACGGCGTCATCTGATACACCCAGTTCAACCAGTTGCGATACAGCAGGTTTGCATGGCTGCGCCAGGTAAAGATGGGCTGGCGCTCCGGGTTGTCTTCTGGGAAGTAGTTCTCGGGCAGCCGGATGGGCATGCCCTTGTGGAAGTCGCGCCAGTACTCCTCGGCCAAGGTGTCACGGCCATACTCAAAGTGACCCGTGACATAGAGCTCGTGGAAGTGGCGCGTGGCGATAATGGCCGGGCCCGTCTGGAATCCCTCTGACAGCGTCTGCAGATCCGGGCAGGCTGCGACCGCCGCCGCGTCAACGATGGCATGGCGACTGTGCGGCATGTTGTGCACCTCGTCAAAACCGTTCGTGATGAAGCTGTACTCGTCGCACAGGCGCTGCGGAAAGACGCCAAAGAGCTTGCTCGGCAGCAGCTTCTTCTCAATCCCATGGTGGTAGTAGAGACCCGCCATGGCGCCCCAGCACAGGTACATGGTGCTGAAGACGTGCTTATCGGCCCAGTCCAGGATTTCGCAGAACTCGTCCCAGTAGTCGACCTCCTCGAAGGGCAGGTGCTCCACCGGGGCTCCGGTCACGATGAGACCGTCGTAGTTCTTCTCGCGATAGGTGTCAAAGACGTCGTAGAACTTGACGAGATGGTCTTGCGAGGTGTTCTTTGACTCGTGAGAGCTCACGCGCATGAAGTCGCAGCTCACCTGGATGGGCGACTTTGAGATGAGGCGCAGGATCTGCGTCTCGGTCTCGATCTTGGTAGGCATGAGGTTGAGGATGGCAACGCGCAAGGGACGGATTTCCTGATGGCTTGCCACGTCCTCCTCGATAGCGAAGATGTGCTCCTCATGCAGGATTTGCTTGGCAGGTAAACCGTCCGCGATGTTGATAGGCATGTATGGGCTCCGTTCATGCGTGCGCTGGGCGCAAGGGACTCTAACTGGCTAGCGAATACGCGCACACATTCGCACCGCTAGTGATTTTGGAGTCCTCCGCATGGAGCCGCCCTTCTCTGCTGTGTCCACAGTTCGCCCCTATGGTAGCAGAGCAACCACATACTCGGTAACTTCCGGCGGGAACACGCTGCATGACGAGGTAGGGATAAGGAAGGCCCGCCTTTCGCGGGAATGAGTCAGTTACCGTAGTCCTTTTTGACTCAGAGTTCTGACAGCGGATGAGTCAGTTACCGTAGTCCTTTTTGACTCATTTTGTTCGCCAACGAACAAAATGAGTCAAAAAGGACTACGGTAATCCGCTGTCAGAACTCTGAGTCAAAAAGGACTACGGTAACTGACTCATCCGCTGTCAGAACTCGATGTCGGCTTCGTCTCCGCCGTTCAACATGAAGGGAACGGCCAGCTTGATGTAGAGGGTCAGCCAGGCTGCCGAGACAAAGAAGCCCGCGAGGACGTCGGAGGCATAGTGCACGCCGAGGTAGATGCGGCTAATGCCCACCATCAAGATGATGAAGGCGAAGCCCAAGACGCACACCCATTTGACGAGGCGGTCTTTCTCGTAGCGCCAGACCATCCAGAGAAGCAAACCGTAGAAGGCCATCGACACCATCGAGTGACCCGAAGGGAAGCTGTAGCCCGCCTCAGAAACCAGGCGCAGGCTCTCGTCGGGACGAGGGCGGTGCACGATCTCTTTCAGCACAAGGTCAATGGCCACGGCGAGCACGAGGTTGACCGCCGCACAAACGCCGGGTCGTCGTCCGGGCGCAAAGGCCTGCACCACGAGCAGCATGGCCGCCAAGATGATAGGCGAGGCAAGGCTCGAGATCGTCTCCATGATGGGAGTCAGCCAAGGACGACGGAGGTGAAGCACGAAGAACACGTACGCCGACGAGTCGATGCGCGCGAAGTCATCACTCCTCACGTCCATGAGGACGGCGAGAAAAGCAACGATAGCGACGCCAAAGAAGATGGCGTGACGGTTGCGCCTCAGCGTTTGGAGGACGGGGTGTTGCGTTGACTGTGCTGAAGAAGCCACTATGACACCTTTCGGAGCAAAAACAATAGATGGACGCCAGCGCGCCCATCCCAGGCAATGCTTATAGCATAGCCCACAGACCGGACAAATTACTCGGAGCGGCCAGATGCCCAACTCCTGTATACATCCCTTTTTCGCACCTGCCCAACAGGGCAGAAGCGCGGCGCCCGCGCGTACGAATCCTTACAGATGCTGCTCAAGCGCACCCACGAGTTCGGCCTTAGACATGCCACCCACCATGGTGTGCACGGCCTCCCCGTTCTTGAAGAGGATCAGCGTGGGGATAGACATGATGCCAAAGCGCTGAGCAAGCTCCTCCTCGGCATCAACGTCGCAGGTATAGACCGCAAGACGGTCTGACAGCTCATCGCCCACCTGCTCGACGATGGGGCTCAACGCGCGACACGGGCCGCACCACGTTGCCCAAAAGTCAACCAGAACCGGCTTATCTGACCCCGCGATGATGGAATCGAAGCTTGCTGCGGTAATAGGCTCAGACATGAGCGTCCCCTCCCCTTGCGATGCTTGTTCGAGACATATCAGTTGTTTTATACCCATCCCCCGCCAAGGGCAACGTTAGAATTACATTCTCAACGGTAAATGGAGGAGACATGCAGACTGCCCGCGACCAAAGACGCACGTTTTACCTTGAGAAGACCCGCCATGAACTGGATGCGCTTGTCGAACGAGGCGTGCGCGTCTCGGGTAACGCGTTCTCGTCGGTCCTTTTCCTCAAAGGAGAGCCCAACGAGGAGGAGCGCACGAGCGAGGCCATCCTCAAAGGCGCTGACGGCACGGCGCTGCGTGCGGCACTCACGGCGCTCGGCTATCCGCCTGAAGACTGGTGCGCCCTGCTCACGACAAGCTCGGACGATAGCCCCCTCGAGCCCAGCCTTCTGCGTGAGGCCATCTGCACCCTCGATCCGTCAACCCTCGTAGCCTGCGACGAGGCTGCGGCCCAGAGCTTACGCGAGGCCTATTCGGACGAACTTACCCGCCTTGCCGACCTTGACGAGGCCATGCTTACCGCGGGAAAGCTGACGCGACTGCTGGGCATGCGGATCCTGAATTTGGGAGGCTTCGAGGCGGCCCTCACCGACGACAGGCAGAAGCAGCTCATGTGGGCACGACTCAAGCAGATTCCGCCCCTCGGGGCTCCCTATTAAGGGGAGAAGATCCCCTCCACTCGGGGCCAGGCAGAGCAGAAAAGGCGCCTACGGTTCAAGCTCCAGGCAGACGATCTCTGCCGAGATAACCTCGCCGTCTTCCGTGATGATGCGTCCGTAGGTCGGGCCCATCGTCGTGCGCGGGAAGGTGGTGCTGCCCGGATTCATGACCAGGGTGCCGGTGTACTTGTCCCTCTCGATAAAGGGACGATGCGAGTGGCCACAGATGGCGATATCACAGACCTTGAGGTCAAGGCGCTCCTGATAGTGGCAAACCTGCCAGCGGATGCCATCCGCAACGAAGGAGGTCATGCGCTTGACGTCTCTGCCGTAAGCCATGCCCCCGTCGTTGTTGCCAAGGCAGGCATGCACGGGAGCGATGCGGCCGAGGCAGTAGTAATCAGACTCCGAGCAGATATCGCCAGCGTGCACGATATGGTCTGCCCCTTGCAGCTCCCTTAGGAGCTCGGGAGCAAGGTAGCCATGGGTGTCTGAGATGATGTCGAAGCGCATGATCTTACAGGCCCAGCGCGCGCTTCAGCGAGACGACGCGGCGGCGCGAGACGGGGATCTTCTTGTCGGGAATGCCCTTGAGGCCGAGCTGCAGGATGCCGCTCGAAATAACCTCGACGTCCTCAACGTGATCAAGGTTGACGATGTAGCCGCGATGCACGCGGAAGAAGCCATGCTCAGAGAGCTTCTGCTCAAGCTTGGCCAGAGAGATCGTGGACAGGTAGCGATCAGAGTCGGTGTAGATGCAGGAGTAGTCGTCCTTAGCCTCGATATAGCGAATCTGATCAACGGGTACGAGGACCTTGCGGCCGCCCTTCTCCACCGGAATGCGCTCGACCGAAGCACGCGCGGGAGCGGCGGGACGAACGCGCGCCTCAACCTTGTCGAGAGCGGCGGAGAGACGGCTCGCGTCAACCGGCTTCATGAGGTAGTCAACCGCGTCGACGGAGAAGGCCTCGAGCGCATACTCGCTATAGGCCGTGACGAAGACGATCGCGGGCGGGTTCTTGAGCTGGTGCAGAGCCTCCGCCAGCTGCATGCCCGTCGTCTTGGGCATAGAGACATCGAGGAAGATCACGTCGCAGCGCTCGTCGTCATGCTCCTTGATGTCAACAAGGTGCTGAACGGCATCGCGTGCACTCGAGGCTTCCGAAATCGCCTCGACGCGACCAGTCTCCTCAAGCAGATAGCGCATCTCATCGCGGGCGGGACGTTCGTCATCAACAATCAATGCATGCAGCATGTGTCTGTTCTCGTTTCTCAATGGGCCCGACGGGCAGACGTAAGATATGCAATGGTTGCAATAATAGCGCTAGTCCTACACCAATGCATCTTGGAATCAACATTTAAAGTCCAGAATTGACCGAAGCCCGAGCTGCAAGAGGGCGCTAGCGAGAAGAACCAGGCTAATCCCAATCCTCGTCGTCATCGTCGAAGTCCATCACGCCGGGAGCCACGTTCACGAGGCGCATGGTGACACAGGTGCCCTCGTCGGGGCGGGAAATGACCTCAACGCCCGAGCCCACTCCGTAGTAGAGCTCCAGGCGCTCGGCAACGTTGCGCAGGGCGATGCCCGTGCCCTTGACGCTCTTGGAAGACTCCTGGGCAGAGCCCTCAAGCAGGCGACGAGCAACGTCTTCGCTCATGCCGAGGCCGTCATCGGCAACGGCCACGAGTACGTCGTCGCCGTCGGTCGCCACCTGGATGTCGATGTGCAGCGGCTCGTCCTCCCTCATGGCATGGCGCACGGCGTTCTCCACCACGGGCTGCACGATGAAGCCGGGCACCATGACGTCACCGCAGCCCTCCTCGATGAAGACGCTCTCCACGATGCGGTCCTCGCCAAAGCGGGCCTTCTCGATATGGAGGTAGCGCTCCGTCTGCTCGATCTCAGAAGAGAGCGGCACGAGCGATTGGGAGTTCTCGAGGGTGCTGCGATAGAAGACCGAGAACTCGCGCAGGAGGTCGCGGGCCTTGGTTGGGTCGGTACGCGTGAACGATGCGATGGTGTTGAGCGTGTTAAAGAGGAAGTGCGGGTTGATCTGGGCCTGCAGCGCGCGAATCTCGGCACGGGCCGTCAGCTCGGCCTGGCGGTCGAGCTCTGCCACGGTGAGCTGGGTGGAGAGCAGGTCGGCAAAGCCGCGCGCGATGGCAATCTGCGTGCGGTCGATCTCGAAGCCACGACGGTAGTAGAGCTTCAAGACGCCCACGGCCTCATCAAGCACGATCAGCGGCACGAAGATGGCGGCGGGATAGGCCTGCACGCGTCGGCTCGCCTCGGTGTCGTTCTCGATGCCCGAGAACTCAACCCACTCCAGCTTGTCGAGGCCCGAGAAGGTCTGGATGCGCTTGCTCTGAAGCACCTCAAGCGTTGGGGCGCTGTTGTCGGTGCCGGTGTCGTAGAGCGACACCTCCTCGCCCTCGTAGGCCAGGGTGTGCTCGGTATCGGTCATGGCGATGGCCGATGCCTGCGTCTCGGGAAGCAGCAGCTGGCAGACGGCGCGGCAGCCCGCAGGCTGAAGGCCCGCGCGCATGTGGACGAGCGTCACCGAGGCAAGGCGTAGCGTGCGCTCCGTCTCTTGGTAGCGACGGTTGTCCGGCACGAGCAGCATGCTGCCGGCAATGACGATGACAACCGCCAGACCGCCGCCGCTCACGACGGCGGCTATCAGGTTGCTCGCGCCAATACCCCAGGTAAGAAGCGCGAAGAGTGCCATGGTCACGAGGCCGAGAACCACATACAGCACCGACCCGAAGTACTCTTCGAAGCGATGTCTCATGCCTTCTCCTTAGCGGCGCCATGCCAGGTCAACCGAGCCGTCCCCATGGCACGAATCCGCTTGGCAACCCACTCGTTGGCCCATAGGTCGTCCATGATGCGCGACCAGTAGGTGAGCAGGGAGAGGTACCTCTGCGATGAGCGCGTCGCCCAGTCATGTGCTTGCTCACGGCCCGAGGTGAGGAGCTTGAGGTACTCAAGGCGCTCCGGCCCCACAAGGGCCCTCCTGAGCGCCGTCCGAGAAGCACGCTTGTCAAACTCCGGCATGAGCCAAGGAGCCGGATAGGGCTGCAGCGAGTTAGGCGTCACGGGACGCAGGCCAATCTTGCGGTTGCAGACCTCGAGCTTCTTCTGCTCGTAGGCCCAACGATAGAGGTCCTGTTGGAAGCGGGAAGCGCGACTTGGCGTCTCGGGCGGAAGGTGGCGCACGCACCACTCGTTGTCAAACCAGACGTCAATGCCATGCATACGCAGGTCAAAGAGGTAGTCGAGGTCTTCTCCACGCGTGATGAAGGAATCAAAGGGAACGCGCGTATAGGCCTGGGCGCTCACGGCAAAGCAGCCGCCGCAGAGCGAGCTGGCGCGCTTGATGCGGGTGCCGTCGAGCATGCGCTCCATCAGCTGATTGAACTCCGCGCCGATGGACCAAGGCCTGTCGCACCAACGCAGCTTAGACATATCAACGTAGGGCGAATCGTCGCGATCGAGGAAGTAGCCCGTCTTCACCTGGATGGGAATGCCCTGGCGGTTCAGCTTGCCCAGGCCGTAGATGGCCTTGACCAGGAAGTCTGAGTCAAGAACGACCTCGTCATCGTCGAGAAAGACCACAACATCGTGGCCAAGCACGGCCGAGACAGCCAAACCCATGTTGCGAATGGCCCCATAGCCACGCAGCGAGACCGCCTCAGCCGAGAGCGTCGGCGCCGCCTTGTTCACGCTCTGGCGCATCACACGACCCTCGGCCTGGCCGATAATCAGCGGATTGAGCCCAGGATGCATGCGGCAGATGCTTTCGACGCGCGCTCGCGCCGAGGCCTCGCAGTCGGGAGGTGCCACCAGCAGAATGATGGTGCGCAACACACCCCTCACCTTGTCGAGCGACGAAAGGCAGGTCTCAAGCTCGGGAAGCGGCTTGTCTACGGGGGTAACGTGATCGTAGGTACCAATCTCACCGATATTGGTGGGGCGGTCATCCCGCGCCCAATATGAGGGTATGACGATGGCGGGGTTCACAGGACCACAAGCTCCGAAGCGTGTTGTAGGGGTTAGACACGAACATTCTAGCCGTTATTTGCCCTAAAACCGTGTTTCGTTACGGTTTGATAGTCTTACCCTTGGGAAGCGGCTTGGTTAGCTCCGCGTGGCGCACGTCGTAGGCAAGGCGCACGTCCTTCTCGAAGGCAAGCTTGATTGGCGTGCCCGCGATGCGCTCGCAGAACCACTGGGCAAAGTCCGGGTTCGTCGGCAGAATCGGCCCGATCAGCCAGGTGGCGATAAGACCGCCGCGACGGAAGCCCTCAAAGCTACTTGCCTCAGACAGGCCCCAACCACGCTCGATCTTGGCAAACTCGCTGCTTGAGTTGTTACCGCGCGCCTGGGTGAACTGGATCTTGAAGCCCAGGATGGTAAGGGGGTCGCTCTTCTCGTCAGGCGTGAAGGTGCCCACGAAGGTGCCGAGGTAGCGACGAGGCATGTCCTGGCGCGTGGCGAAGTCAAGGACGCCCAGGCCGTTCTCGCGCGAACCCGAAGGGGTGCCAAAGGCCGTGCCCAAGACCTCTGCGGCGCTGTGGGTAAAGAGCATGGGCGTGCCCTTGTCGGCCAGCTCCGCCAAGCGATCGGCATAGGGACGCAAGGCACGGGCGGCGAGCACCTGGTGGGACTCAACAAGGCTGCCCATGAGCACGGCGTCAACGTCTTGCGTAACGAAGGCAGGCTCGGCGCCATAGGGCGTCTCGATGAAGGTTGCCCCCGGCAGGCAGCTCTTGAGGTAGAGGGCGTTGCCGTTGTCTCCCGCCTGGTTGCCGAACTCGGGATAGAGGATCTCGATCACGGCACCGGCGCCCTGCTCGGGCGGGACGTCCGTGAAGATGCCCTTCTCGGCAAGCAGCTCCTGCGGCGAAACGGCAAGGTGAGCGGGCTTTGGATGCTCGGGCTCTGCGAGATCCTCGGGATCCTCGGCCTCTGCGGCCTCTGCGGATGCCGGAGCCTCCTCCAGCTCGGACCCCTGCTGACCGGCGGACTCAAGGCGAGCACGCACGGCATTGCGGCAGGTCTCGGCTTGGTCGCCGTTGAAGATGTCATAGGCGATAAAGACGCCCTCAAGTCCCTCAAGGGCAAGGATGACGGCGGCCGTCTCTGCGTCAGGCACCAGCGAGACTCGGTCGGACTCCACGCCGGCAAGACGCAGGCGCACCATGAGGTCTTCGCCACGAGCGCCCACCACGATAACCTGCTTGACCTGCGGATCGTTGAGCGTCTCGAAGTCGGTCTGGTAGTACCAGCCCGTGTACTCGGAGGAATACGGGCTCTTGGCCAGGTAGGCATCAGACATGATGAGCACCACGGCCTTCTCGCCAGGCTCATCGCAGATGGTAGCGATTGCCGTAGAGGTGGCCGTGCTGTTCTCGCCCTTTGCGGCCACGTTCACGAGGCGCACGCCCGCGGCCTCCTGCGCGCTGTAGCGAAGCGAGGTGATGTTGATGCCGCGCTCGAGGGAGGCGGCGATGTCATCGGCCGAAACGCCCAGGCGGCGCGCCGTCACCACGGCTGCGAGCAGGTTGTACAGGTTGGTGATGGAGTACACCGCGATGTGGTAGTCATGCTCGGGACGGTCGGGCAGGTTGTTCTCGCGAACCGTGAAGGTGTGCTTCTCGCGATCAACGCGCGTGACCTCGTAGTCGGGCGAGGGGTTGGTGAAGCCGCAGCGCGTGCAGCGGGCCTTGCCCAGATGGCGCAGGTGGCAATAGTCGTACTCAAGGGCGGCGCCGCAGTGCGGACAGGCCGTCAGGTCGCAGACGATGCCCTGCGGACCAGGCGTGTCCTCGGCAAGCGGGGCAATCGAGAAGTAGGTGCGCTTCTCGGCCTGGGGAGCGAGGCGACAGGAAATGAGGTCATCGGCGTTGAGGATGAGCTCCGTCTCGGGCGAGATGTTGCTCGAGAGCACGTCGAAGATGTAGTCGGGGTTCGCGTTGCGCATGAAGGAGTCGCGGTAAAGGTTGCACACGAGCAGGATGTCGGGCGTCACGTTGGGAAGGACCAAACGACTCGACAGCTCGTCAAGCTCCATGCAGGCGAAGGACTCGCGCTGCGAACCGTCGAGGCCCGCGTTTTTGATCAGCGTGCTCTCGATGCCGTTGGCGACGTTTCCGCCAGCGCGATTCGTGACCGGCTCAAAGCCATTGTCTTGGAGAAGGTCATCGATGAGGTTTGACGTGGTGGTCTTGCCGTTGGTGCCCGTCACGAAGACGATGTGCTCGGGCTTGTCGATATGGGCAAGGAACTCTGGGTCTATGGTCTCGGCAATCTTTCCGGGAATCTGCCCGCCATTTCGGCCGAGCTTCTCCAAAGCCACCGAGGCAAGCTTGCCCACGGCAAGCGCCGAGTAGAAACGCGCTGTCTTCTTTGCGCCCACGTTGCTCCTCCGATAGTCACCAGCGCGGCGTGCCGCGCATCACAATCGTTTCCATTATGGCCCAGAGCTAACGGACGCATTGACAGCGAGGCTCAAAATTCCGAGCAATCCCGCATGCGGGCAATTTCAAACCGCAGGTCGATTTTTTGGGGAGCGGGACGGGGACGGGAGCGAGTCAGTTGCCGGCGACCTTCCTGACCCATTTCACTTTTGACGCCAGGCGGAGGTGCGGGGTTGGCGGAGTGAGTCAGTTACCGTAGCCCTT
>CAJOKK010000058.1 GCA_905235165.1 uncultured Atopobiaceae bacterium
GCAAATCTTCTGCGACGGTGAGGAGCGCAGGCGCGGCGGGAGCGAGGACTTGTCCGAGCGAGCGGAGCGAGCGAGTCCCGCAGCTGCCGCGCCGAAGCGACGAACGCCCTTGTCGCAGTGTTTGCGCAGGCCTCCCGGCCGACTCGCCGTCCCCGGCTGAAAGCCAGGCTCGGGCCGTTCCTCCGTTCACGTCTCGTACCGTTCATATGCGACGCTTGCCGCAAAGTGAGCTCGTCGCTATGATGAACTTGCTACCTTTAAGCGCGGTACGAGATGCCCGCAAGGCGCACATACAGAGACGTAACTGCTCCCTATGCAGCACCCTTGGATGCCTCGTGCCACGTTTGTTGGCTGAGGCGTTTTTTGTTTAGGGAGGAGTGCTATGGGCAACGCAAGCCTAAAGGCCCAGATCATGGACGAACGCGCGGTCGACCGGGCCATTACGCGAATCGCGCACGAGATTATCGAGCATAACGAGGGTGCCGAGGGCATCGCCCTTGTGGGCATCCAGCGTCGTGGCGTGCCCATTGCCGAGCGCCTGGCCGACAAGATCGAGGCCATCGAGAACGTGCGTCCCAACGTGGGCAAGCTCGACATCAGCTTCTATCGAGACGACTTCTCGCAGCACGTCGCCCCGGTTCGCCATGCCACCGAAGTGCTCTTCGACATCAACGGCGCAGACATCGTCCTCGTTGATGACGTGCTCTACACCGGCAGGACCGTCCGCTCGGCGCTTGACGCCCTTGTCGACTTCGGTCGTCCCAAGACGGTGCAGCTTGCCGTCATGGTTGACCGTGGCCATCGCGAGCTTCCCATTCGTGCCGACTACGTGGGAAAGAACGTTCCGTCCGCCAAGGAAGAGGACGTTCGCGTGTGCATCGAGCCCCTTGACGACAAGGACGCCGTCGAGATCTGGGCTATCGACAAGAACGCAGGAGGTGAGCAGTAATGCTTTCCGTCAAACACCTCATGGACACGACGAGCCTGACGGCCGACGACATCACGCAGATCCTCGATACGGCTAAGTCCTTCGACCCGATCGTCAACGGCCGTGACATCAAGAAGGTCCCGGCGTTGCGCGGCCGCACCATCGTCAACCTCTTCCTTGAGCCGTCTACCCGTACCTTGAAGAGCTTCGAGCTCGCCGAGAAGCGCCTCTCTGCCGACTCCATCTCCATGGGCGGCGCGACCTCCTCGGTCGTCAAGGGCGAGAGCCTCACCGACACCATCCAGACCATCGACGCCATGAAGGTCGACATGTTCGTCGTGCGTGCCCGCCTGGCCGGCACGCCCCAGAAGGTGACCGAGAACACCGACGCCGTCGTCATCAACGGCGGTGACGGCAAGCACCAGCACCCCACGCAGGCCATGCTCGACCTCTACACCATCCGCGAGCACTTCGGCCACCTGGACGGCCTCAAGGTCGCCATCGTTGGCGACTTGGCCCACAGCCGCGTGTGCGGCTCGCTCGCGCCCGCGCTCAAGACCATGGGCGCCGAGGTCACGCTGGTGGCGCCGCCCACCTTCCAAGTTGGCGACCCGTCTTGGTTTGGCTGCAAGCAGACCAACCACCTGGACGACGTGATCGAGGACATGGACGTCGTCTATATGCTGCGCGTGCAGCTGGAGCGCATGGAGGGCGCGGCCATTCCGTCGCGTCGCGAGTACAACCGTCTCTACGGCCTTTCGCTCGAGCGCGAGGCGCGCATGAAGAAGGACGCCATCATCTGCCATCCTGGCCCGATGAACCGCGGCATGGAGATTGACGCCGAGGTGGCTGACTGTGCCCGCTCGAGGATTCTTGACCAGGTCAACGCCGGCGTGCTGACCCGTATGGCCGAGATGTACCTGCTTTTGGGAGGAGAGGAATAATGGCGTATCTGATCAAGGGCGCCCACGTCGTCGATCCGCAGCTGTCGCTCGACGAGGTCCTGGACGTTCTCGTTGAGGGCAAGACGATTACCCAGGTGGGCGCTTCGATCGAGGCCGGCGATGGTGTTGAGGTGATTGACGGCGCGGGCAAGTATCTCGTTCCTGGCCTTGTCGACATGCACGTGCACTTCCGCGATCCGGGCTTCGAGTACAAGGAGACCATCGCGAGCGGCTCTCGCGCGGCTGCCCACGGCGGCTTCACCGACGTGGCCACCATGCCCAACACCAATCCCGTGACCGACACGGGCGCCGAGATTCGCTACCAGATCGACACGGCCCGTCGCGCGGGCCTCGTCCACGTGCGCCCCATGGGCGCGCTCACCCGTGGCGAGAAGGGCGAGTCGCTCTCCGAGATCGGCGACATGGTGATGGAGGGCGCGAGCGCCTTTTCCGACGACGGCCATGGCGTGCAGAGCGCCGGCATGATGAAGACCTGCATGGCCTACGTGAGCCAGTTTGACCGCGTGGTCTGCGCCCACTGCGAGACGGAGAGCCTCTCCGGCAACGGCGTCATCAACTCCGGTCGCGCCGCCACACGCCTGGGCATGTTCGGTTGGCCCCCGCTTGCCGAGGAGCTCGAGATCTTCCGTGACATCGAGCTGTGCCGCTCCACGGGCTGCGCCCTGCACATCTGCCATATCTCCACGGCCAAGGGCCTCGAGATGGTCAAGGCCGCCAAGGCCGAGGGCCTGCCGGTGACCTGCGAGGTCACGCCCCACCACCTCTTCCTCAACGACGAGGACATCACCGACGTCTATGACACCAACCTCAAGATGAACCCGCCCCTGCGCAAGCCCTCCGACATGGAGGCCTTGGTCGAGGGCATCCTGGACGGCTCGATCGACTGCGTCGTCACCGACCATGCACCCCACGCCAAGCACGAGAAGGACTGCGAGTGGGAGATCGCCTTCTTCGGTACCATCGGCCTGGAGACCTCGCTTCCGCTCATGCTCACGCACCTGGTCTTGCCGGGCAAGATGAGCTGGAGCCGTCTCGTGGAGGTCATGGCCGTGAATCCGCGCACGCTGCTGCGCTGCGCTCCGGTTAAGATCGAGGCGGGCTCGCAGGCCGACCTCACCCTCATCGATCCTGCTCTCAAGGTCGACGTCACCGAGAGCTACTTTGTGGGCAAGTCGAAGAACTCGGCCTTCCTGGGCCAGCAGCTCACGGGTGCTGCCACCGACGTCCTCATGGTGGGCAAGCGCACGCTTGCCGACGGCAAGGTCGTGGCGTAGACGATCCCACCGGGCCCAGGGCCTATGCCCTGGGCTCGGCACAATGCGAAAGGAGGGCGCATGGCACACACCGACGTGTCTGAGCATCGCTATACGGTGCTTTCCAACGAGCCGGTGGCCGAAGGCGTCAATCGCCTGCGCATCGAAAGCGATGTGGCCCGCACGATCCGTCCCGGCCAGTTCATGAACCTTCAGGTCTTGGGAGACGCCTCCCACCTGCTGCGCATCCCGCTTTCCTTCAAGCGTGCCGATGCGGAGAAGAACGAGGTGGAGCTTCTCTTTGCCGTGGTGGGCGAGGGCACGCAGCGCCTCGCCAAGATGGCGGTGGGGGAGAGCTCGACCCTGGTGGGCCCTTCGGGAAGGGGTTGGTGGCTTCCCGAGCGTGAGGGCCGTGCCCTTCTCGTTGCGGGTGGCATCGGACTTCCTCCCGTGCTGGCTGCGGCGAGCATGCTTGCCGCAGCCGGTGTGGGCTTTGATGCGATCATCGGCGCGCGTACGGCATCGATGCTGGTTCATCCCGATGTGGATGACGTGGTGGGCTACGGCATAGCCGATGGCGCCGCCGACGCTTCCGGTGGTTATGATCCCGAGCGGATGGTTCTTGTCGCCACCGATGATGGCACCGCGGGACATGCGGGCTTTACGACCGAGATCATGTCAAAGCTCGTCGAGAAGCGCTCCTATGCGCAGGTCTACACCTGCGGTCCCGCCGTCATGATGGCCGGGGTCGCGCGCCTTGCGAGCGAACGGGGCGTTGACTGTCAGGTCTCGATGGAGCGCATGATGGGTTGCGGCTTTGGTGCCTGCAGCTGCTGCAACGTCGCCCTTGCCAAGGGCGGCAACGCCCTCTGCTGCCAGGACGGCCCGGTCTTCGACGCTCAGGAGGTGGCGTGGTGAGTAGCGTGAATATGGCCGTCGACCTCGGCGGCATCAAGATGAGAAACCCGCTCAACACCGCTTCGGGCACCTTTGGCAACGGCCTGCAGTTCGAGGGCTTCTACGACGTGGGTGCCACCCTTGGCGCCATCACCTGCAAGGGCGTCGCGGCCGAGCCCTGGGATGGCAATCCCGCGCCGCGTCTGGCCGAGCTCCCCTCGGCCATGCTCAACTCCGTGGGCCTGCAAAATCCCGGCGTGGAGGGCTTCGTCGAGCGCTACGGCAGCTACCTCACGGGCCTTCGCGAGAAGGGCTGCCAGGTCATCTGCCAGATCGCCGGCCACTCCCTTGACGAGTATCGTCGGGCGACCGAGCTCTTCGAGGAGCTCGCGCCCTTCGCCTCGGGCTTCGAGGTGAACATCTCCTGCCCCAACATCGCGGCGGGAGGGGCGGCCATGGGCGGTACACCCGCCGCTGCCTCCCAGGTCATGGAGGCAGTGCGACCGCTCACCAAGCGCCCCGTCATCGTCAAGATGGCCCCGCATGACGTGGCCGAGATCGGCCGCGCCCTCGAGGCGGCCGGTGCCGACGGCCTGAGCCTCATCAACACCATCCCCGGCATGGCCATCGACGTGCACACGAGGAAATCTCGCGTCTGCCGCCCGACGGCAGGCGTCTCGGGCCCGGCGATTCATGCCGTGGCCGTGCGTATGGTGTGGGAGTGCGCGCAGGCCGTCTCCATCCCCCTGTGCGGCATCGGCGGCGTCGCGACGGGTGCCGATGCCGCAGAGATGATCTTGGCCGGTGCTACCGCGGTTTCCATCGGAACGGCCAACCTGTACGACCCGACCTGCGCGCCGCGCATCCTCGCCGAGCTTGAGGATTGGGCTGTCGAGCAGGGCGTCTCAGACATCAACGAGCTGATTGGAGCCTTCGAATGCTAACAGAAGCACAGGCACGCGACGCCATCATCGTCGCCTTGGACTGCGACCGCGACCGCGCCCTCGAGCTGGCCGACGCCCTGGGTGGCAAGGCTGTGTGGGTCAAGGTGGGCATGACCCTGTTCTATCGCTATGGGCCTTCCATCGTGGACGAGATGCGCGCCCGCGGGCTTCGCGTCTTCCTCGACCTCAAGCTCCACGACATCCCCTTCCAGATTCACGGCGCAGCCTTTTCCGCCTCGCTCACCGGAGCTGACATCCTCTCCATTCATGGCCTGGGTGGCGCCCAGATGATCGCCGAGGGTCGCTCTGGCGTCGAGGAGGCGGCTGCCGAGCGCGGAGGCGAGCGCACGCGCCTCGTGGCCATCTCGGTCCTGACGAGCATGGATGCCGAGGCCTTGGCCTCCATCGGCGTCGAGAGTCCCCTTGCCGAGGAGGTCGCGCGCCTGGCATCGCTGGCTGTTGGCGCGGGTTCCGACGGCATCGTCTGCTCGCCCCAGGAGGCGGCCGAGATGCGTGAGCTTCTTGGTCCCGACGCCCTTATCGTCTGCCCGGGCGTGCGTCCGGCGGGTGCGGAGCTGGGCGACCAGAAGCGTGTCTCGACGCCGTCCGCGACCATCGCCGCGGGTGCCTCGAAGCTCGTCATCGGACGTCCCATTACGGGCGCGGAGGACCCCGTCGCGGCTTTCGAGGCCATTGTCGACGAGCTTATGCAGGTTTAGTGCTGGTATTTTATGTGAGGCGTGGGTTCTTCTCGACATAGGTAACTAGCTGGGCATTTGCAAGCGTTTGCGGCTTTGGATTCCATCAATTATTGTGCTAAGACTGTTTGAAAAGCAAAAGAACCGCAGGAAACACTTGCAAAAAGTCGAGGGTATGGGCAAACTATCGTCTGCACGTCGTTTTACCTGCCGTTTTGGTAAAGCCCGTGTGAATGAAGCAAAAGATACCGTTTGGAGGAATCATGCCGTTACCTGAGCTTACTGACGAGCAGCGCAAGGCCGCCCTCGAGAAGGCTGCCGCCGCGCGCCACGCTCGCGCTGAGCTTCGCGAGAAGATCAAGAAGGGTGAGATTTCCCTCGAGGAGGTTCTCGACTCCGAGGATCCCATCGCTGCTCGCATGAAGGTCTCCGCCCTCATCGAGTCGCTTCCCGGCTATGGCAAGGCCAAGGCCGCCAAGATCATGGACGAGCTGGGTATTTCCTCTACCCGTCGCGTGAAGGGCCTTGGCGCCCGTCAGCGCGAGCAGCTCCTCGAGGCGCTTTCGAAGTAGTGGGTAGGACTCCTAGACTCTTCGTCATTTCGGGACCGTCAGGCGTCGGGAAGGGAACGCTTGTCTCGCTTCTGCGAGATAGGCGGCCTGACTTGGCCCTGGCGGTCTCCGCTACGACGAGGAAGCCCCGTGAGGGGGAGGTAGACGGCAGCTCCTACTACTTTCTCTCTGAGGAGGAGTTCGCCAAGCGCGTGGAGGAGAACGCCTTCGTCGAGTGGGATGGCCACTTCGGAAAGTGCTACGGCACCCTCTGGAGCGAGGTGACCCCGCGTCTTGAGGATGGCCAGTCGGTCATCTTGGAGATCGACGTCAACGGGGCGGCAAACGTAAGGAACAACGCCCCGAACGCCGTGCTGATCTTCATCGCGCCGCCTTCGCTCGAGCAGCTTGAGGAGCGCCTGCGCTCGCGCGGCTCCGAGAGCGAGGAGCAGATCGCGAAGCGCCTCGAGCGCGTTCAGATGGAGCTCGAGAGTGCGCGCTCCTACGACGAGGTTCTTGTCAACGATGACCTCGACGCAGCCCTCGTGAAGCTCGAGGGATTGATAGATACCTATGAGACGGACGAAAGGAAGCAACATGTCCGTGACGAAGCCTGAGATTGACGCCCTGCTCGACCGTGCGGAGAACAACCCGTTCCTGCTGTGCAGCATCGCGTCCAAGCGTGCCTGTGACATCAACAACATGATCCGCGGCCAGCACCTGCGTGTTGCCGCCATCCAGGACTTTGACGACATCACCACCGTCGTCTCGGGCCAGGACCCCGTGACCACCGCCATGGAGGAGATCTACAACGGCACGCTGAGCTTTGTGCGTGAGGACTTCGACGAGGAGATCAAGGGCTCCAACGCCGAGGTTCTGCAGAACCTGTAGCCATGTCGAGCAGGGTCTGCCTGGTTCATTACCACGAGATTGGTCTGAAGGGGAAGAACCGCTCCACCTTCGAGAACCAGCTCGTGACCAACTTGCATAGGGCACTGCGCGACTTTGACCTCGCCGAGATTAAGCGCGTCTCCGGCCATATCCTCGTCAGCGCGACGTCTGGTCGCGTGAGCGAGGAGATGGCCGCTGCCATTTCTCAGGTGCCGGGCGTTGCGCGCGTCTCCATGGCCTATCTCTGTGGGCTTGATGGCGACGAGTACTGCGCGGCTGCCGTGCAGGCACTTGGCGAGTTCGGCCCCTTCAACAGCTTCAAGGTGCACGCGCGCCGCTCCGCGACCAACTACGAGCTGCACACGCTCGACATCAACCGCTTGGTGGGAGGCGTGCTCTGTGAGGCCTTCCCCGACAAGAAGGTCGAGATGCACAACCCCGATGCCACGGTCTTCGTGCACGTGGTTCAGGGCAGCGTCTATGTGTACGCGGCCTCGCAGGTGGGTGTGGGCGGCCTTCCCGTCGGCACGGCCGGCAAGGTCGTGACCCTGCTTTCCAGCGGCTTCGATTCGCCGGTCGCCACCTGGATGGTGGGCAGGCGTGGCGCTATCTGCGTGCCGGTGCACTTCTCCGGGCGCCCGCAGACCTCCGACACGAGCGAGTGGCTCTGCCGTGACATCTGTGACGCACTCACGCCCTCTGGCGTGGTGGGCCGCCTGTACGTGGTGCCCTTTGGCGAGCGCCAGCGCGAGATCTCGCTCGCGGTGCCGCAGTCGCTGCGCATCATCACCTATCGTCGTGTGATGTTCGCCGTTGCCGAGCGCATCGCGAAGATCGAGGGCGCCAAGGCCCTGGTGACGGGCGAGTCGCTGGGACAGGTTGCCTCGCAGACGCTGGACAACATCGCTGCGGTTGACGAGATCGCGACGATACCGGTGCTTCGCCCCCTCATCGGCTCTGACAAGCAGGAGATCATGCGTCGCGCCATGCAGATCGGCACGCATGACCTGAGCGCCCAGGCGGTTGATGACTGCTGTACGCTCTTCATGCCGCGCCGTCCCGAGACGCACGCACGCCTCGAGGCCGTGCATGAGGCCTGGGACTCTTTCGATCACGATGCCATGATCGAGGAGCTGGTCGATACGGCGGAGTATCTGGACTACGACCAGTGCCCGTCCTATCGCGCTCCCAAACGCTGGCGCCGCCACCATCGCGAGCTGGGGCCCGCTCAGCGTACGGATCTGGTCGAGGGCGATTCTAACTAGAACGGCCTCTGCCAGCTAAGCTGCAGCTTGCTGCAAGCAATCTGGCAGCTGAATCGAGATTGATTCACCTACAAGGCACCTCCCGTCTCAGGATTGAGACGGGAGGTGCTTTTTCATGGCTCAGATGGCGAGACAGCGGCGGCATCTTGCGCAACGTTTTGGGCTGAGGCTCGGGTGCGGTCGGCTTGGCGCTTGTGACCCTGACTCTTGTGCTGGGATGCCTTGGCTTGGGGTGGAGCTATATGTCTCAAGCAGGGTTCGAGCATATCTCGAGTAGCCATAAAGGTGAGCTTGAGACAGAGCTTGAGACTTCTGGAGAGGAAGTATCAAAAGCTGAGGGAGAGCTTGAGGGTGATGAAGTGAGCCTGCCCTCTGAGCTGTACGTTCATGTTGACGGGGCCGTGGCTAATCCTGGGGTCTACGTGCTCTCGGGTGAGAGTCCTCGGGTAGGTCAGGCGGTCGAGCTTGCGGGTGGGTTGACCGAAGACGCTGATACCCTGAGCGTCAATCTTGCCGCTCCGCTCACAGATGGGGAGAAGGTCTACATTCCCCATGCGGGTGAGGAGGGTGAACAGGCGGTGGTCAGCGATCCTGTTTCCGGTGTCCCCAGTGGGGGAGCGGCTCAGGACACGAGCTCGACGGTGGATATCAATACGGCTACTGCCGAAGAACTACAGAGCCTGCCGGGAGTTGGCGAGGCCACGGCTCGCGCCATCATCGAGGAGCGAGAGCGGGGAGGCCCCTTCACGTCTATCGAGGACATCATGCGGGTGAGCGGCATTGGTGAGAAGAAGTTTGAGTGTATGCGGGAGCGTATCCGTGTCTGAGGAGCCCTACTTTCCTGAGCGGCCGGCCATTCCCGCTGCCCTTTATTGCCTCGTTGCCGTTATTGCGATCGAGCGCGTGACTCTTACCTTGGGTGGGGTGGGGCCTGGCGTGCCTCTTGCCGTGGGCCTTCTGGCGGCTGTATCGTTCTGCCTTGCGTTCCTTGGCATGGGTCCAGCTCGAGGAATCGGGTTCCTGACATGTGTGCTGGTGGCTTGTGAGGTCGCGCTCATCGTGGCGAACGTCTCGGCTACGTCGATGGATGCCCAGGCTCAGCAGATGGCCGCGAATCCTGTCTCTACCATGAGCTTTGAGGCCACAAGTGACTCGAGTGAATCGACCTATGGTTATCGCTGCCAGGCGCGTGCAACGCTTGCCGATGGCGCGCAGGCGCAGGTCTGGCTCTCGACGCCTGACGGGCTTACCCGAGGAGACGTGCTTACGGGCGTGGGGAGCTTTCGGGCGGTGGGCGATGACGAATGGGGGAAGACCAGCAGGTCGCAGGGTATCTGCGGAACGGTCTCACTGGTACGCGTGAGCTCCCTTGGCAGGCGAGGTGGTCTTCTCGGCGCTCTCTTATGGATTCGTCAGCGGGCCTTGCAAGTCATCGATCCCTCGCGCTCTGATTCGCGTGCCCTTCTTGCCGCCGTATCTGTGGCTGACCGAAGGGAGATGAAGGCCCAGGAACTCGACGAGCTCTTTGCGACCTGTGGCGTGGCTCATCTGGTGGCGGTCTCGGGAAGCCATATCGCGGTCATCTCCTCCATCTGCTCAACCTTCCTGCTGCGCATGCGCCTGAAGGTGCGCCCGCGCCTTGCGCTGCTGACGCTGGCCACCCTGGCCTTCGTCCTTATGTGCGGCGCAGCCCCCTCGGCCCTGCGTGCCTGGGCCATGTCGGTGGTTGCCTCGGCCTCCGTCTTGGTTGGTCGACGCTCCGATGCCCTCTCGTCAAGTTGTTTGGTGGCACTCGCCATGGCCCTTATCGATCCCACCGTGTCTGGGCAGCTTGGCTTTCTGCTCTCCGTCACCTGCGTGGTGGGGCTGTGCCTCTTCTCTCCTTGGGTGACCTACGTTTTTGATCTGATGGCGCTATCTCTGCGCCTTCCTGCCTCCGTGCCCAGTAAGCTGCGCATACGTCTGAGGCGCTATCGTAGCGAGCAGGTCGAGTCGCTCGCGGCGTCTCTGGTGGCCATGTGTGCCACGCTTCCCCTCGTGGCGGCTGTCTTTTCCGAGGTCTCGCTTGTGTCACCCTTGGCGACCTTGCTGGCAAGCCTGCCGCTCTTTGCGGGCCTTGGCTGCGGCCTGCTGGCGGTGCTTTGCTCCTTCCTGCCGCTCCTGCCGAACGTCTTCTTGGGGCTGGCGGACCTTCTCCTTGCGCTGGTGCTGGCCGTACTGCGCCTGCTGTCCCGCATTCCTTTTGCCTGCGTTCCCGTGGACGTGGGCTCTTGGTGGCTTGCGGGCCTGGTCGTGGGCCTCGCGCTCTTGCTGTTGCTGTTTTGGCCAAAACCGAGCAAAGGTATGGTGCGCGCGGTGACGCTGACGTTCGTCTTGGTCCTTCTCGCTATCGTGTTGCGCTGGCGCTTCTTTGCCCCGGCGCGGGTTTGCGTGCTCGACGTGGGCCAGGGCGACGCAATCTTGGTGCAGGAGGGAGGGACGGCAATCTTGGTGGACGCTGGCCCTTCTGCCGCTGCCCTGGAACGTGCGCTAGCTCGCGAGCACGTGCTGCACCTTGATGCCGTCGTCATCACGCATTTGCACGAGGACCATTACGGTGGTCTTGATGGGCTGGTGGGGCGCGTGGCGGTGGAGCGGGTGCTTGTTGCCGAAGGGGCCAAGGGTGAGCTTTCCCAGGAGCTTGCCGAGAGCGTGTCGGAGCTAACGGGAGCCGCTTGCGAGGAGTTGCGCTATGGCGATGGGCTGCATGTGGGCGGCTTTGAGCTTGAGTGCGTATGGCCACGCGAGGAGGTGGACGGGCACGATAACGAGGATTCGCTCATCATGACCTTGCAATACGAGGCGAATGGACGCGAGCTGGAGGGCCTTTTGACGGGTGATGCCGAGAAGGACCAGCTTGAGGAGGTCATTCGCGCACGAGATGCGTCTGACATTGACTTTCTCAAGGTTGGGCACCATGGCTCCGAGGTTTCCATCTCTGACGAGGAGGCCGCATTTCT
>CAJOKK010000059.1 GCA_905235165.1 uncultured Atopobiaceae bacterium
CGCAGCTGCCGCGCCGGAGCGACGAGCGTCCTTGCCGCAGCGGCAGCCCAAAGGCTTCCCGCATCCTCTGCCCAGGGACGTACGCCCGCCTTTGTCCTTCTCCCCCATTGATGAGTCCCAGCCGCTTTCGACAACTGCGAAGTAGCTGCGGAACTGCTCAAAAAATCAACAACCAGAACGGTTTTCAACAGTATAATGAGTTGACTTTTCAACATTTTCTAAGGGTGGAACGTAATGTACGAAGAGAACGACTCCGATGCCGCGATCTTGTGGGCAGACGTTCTTGCGCTTCTCAAAGCACAAGGTCTACCTGCGGCAACGCTCGCTATGTTCCAAAGTTGCAAGGCACTCTCGCTAGATGAGGAGGCCCTGCACATCGGAACCCGCATGGGATTTGCCCAGCGCAAGATTGCCCAGCAGTCAGACGTGATCGAGACGGCACTCCAGGAGGCGGCGTTCGCTCCACTAAAGGTCGTGGTCGAGCTCATTAAAGAAAGCGAGCCTCGACCCATCGAGACAAACTCAACGATCACTGAGGCTGAGCTCGGGGCCATGCACTCGTCAATTTCTGGCGTGAAGCCTACCGAGGTCGTAGCCACCCCCATTCAGGACCAACCGTCCTCCCCTTCCGCGCGCCGTGAGTCGAACCCCCTCTTTGAGGAGATACCCGAGGGTGGATCAAAGCTCACCTTTGACCGCTTTGTCGCGGGTGAAGAGAACATGCTCGCCCTCGATGCGGCCAAGCAGGTGGCCAACGGAGAAAACAAGAGCTACAACCCCCTGTTTATCTACGGCAAGAGTGGTCTGGGCAAGACTCACCTGCTGCGTGCCATCCAGAACTACATCACGAGCAACGACCCCACGCGCCTGTGCATCTATCGCACGGCAGCTACCTTCGTTGATGAGTACGTCGGGGCCATGCGTGACGAGAAGACCACCCTTCCGCGCAGCGCCCTCACCCGTTACTACCAGGACATCGACGTTCTTATCATCGACGACATCCAGAACATGTCGACGGCCGTGGGCTCGATTCGCTTCTTCTTTGACACCTTCAACTACCTCACCACCCATGGTAAGCAGGTCGTTCTGGCGGCTGATCGTGCGCCTTCGCAGCTCGGCATGGGTGACAGCCTCTTTGACGAGCGCGACACGAGCCGCATGGACTCGGGCGTTACCGTAAGCATCCAGGTACCCGACTACGAGCTCAAGCTCAACCTCATCAACGCCTTCTACGAGCGCATGAAGGCCGATGCCACTGCCGAGCACATCGTTGGCATGGATGGCACGATCAGCGAGGAAAACCGCAAGCTCATGGCGGAGCGCGCCGGTACCAACATCCGCATCATCGAGGGCTTCGTGCAGTCCTGTCTCATGGTTGCCTCGCAGCGCGAGCACCAGGGCGACACCCTCACGCGCGAGGACATCCTGCGCGTTGCGTCGCAGAAGTGGCCCACCGGCCAGCGCGTCATCACGATTGAGCAGATCCAGAAGGCCGTCGAGAGCTACTACGACATCAGCCACAGCTCGCTCATCGGCTCAAAGCGCAACAAGGAGCTGATGGAGCCGCGACACGTTGCCATTTGGCTTACGCGCGAGCTGACGGACAATACGCTTGCCGACATCGGCAAGAAGTTTGGCGGCAGGAGTCACGCAACAGTCAAGCACTCCATCGCGTGGGTAGACGAGCTCAAGCACGACGACCGCGTCTTCCATGACCGTCTTGACTTGTTACGCAGCCAGATTACTGACTCACCTCAGTAATGTTCCAAACTTTGTAGAACGCCTGTCGAAGGGAGAAGAAAACAGTCGGGTGCGTGAAGAAAAGATCTCAACAAGAAGCCAACATGTCAAAACTGTTCAAGACAAAAGGGCTATCTGGGTTCTTCTCGTAACCTGTTTTACCTGCAGAAAGATTGACTTCTCAACAAATCAACAGGCCTTTATAACTACTACTTCTATTTATACATATATTTAAGAACAAAAAAGAAACGCGCCAAGGAGGGCACCAATGAAGTTCACCGTCAGCCAATCATCACTTGCCAAGGCACTGCTTGTCGTGACTAAGGGTATGGCTACCAACTCAACGCTGCCTATCCTTTCGGGCATCTATATCAAGGCAACCGATGGAATGCTCGAGTTCCAGACAACGAACCTGACCATCTCGATTCGCCACAAGATTGCGGCTAACGTCGAGGAGGCGGGCGACACGGTGGTTTCGGGCAAGATCTTGTCAAACATCGTCAAGACCCTGCCTGACGCAGCGATTACCTTTGAGGGCCTTGACCGCATCGTTGCCATTACCTGTGACAAGTCGCACTTCCGCCTCAACACGCTTGATCCGCACGACTTCCCCGAGTTCCCGTCCTTTGCGCTCGAGCGTGCCATCGAGCTGCCGAGTGATCTGCTTTCTGAGATGGTGGACAAGGTCTACAAGGTCACCTCTAAGGACACCTCTCGCCCGGTTCTGGGCGGCGTTCTGCTGTCGGTTGAGGAGAATGTCATTCGCCTCGTTGCGACCGACTCATATCGCCTTGCCGTCTGCGACTCAAACGTCGAGACCTCCAGCTCCAATGAGGCCTTCCAGGCCATCGTGCCGGGCGCTGCCTTCCATGACGTGCTGAGCTCGCCGTCTATGACCGAGACGATCCTGGTGGGCACCACCGATAGCCAGGTGGTCTTTACCTTTGGGAACACGACCTACATCTCTCGAAAGCTCGAGGGTAATTTCCCCAACTATCGCCAACTGCTGCCGGCGAGCTGCAATACGGCCGTCACGATCGATACGGCCGAGTTTGCTGCTGCCCTCAAGCGCGTTTCGGTGATCGCACTGGCCAATCCCTCGGTCTGCCTCGAGATTGACGCCGACGGCAAGGTCATGCGCATGAGCACCTCCTCCCCCGACCAGGGCGAGTCCACCGAGCTGCTGCCGGTTGAGGTGGAGGGCGACAGCATGTCAATTGCCCTGAACTACCACTACGTCTTTGACTGCGTTAACGCCATCTCTAACCGCAAGGTGGTCACGCTCGAGCTCCAGAGCACCATGCAGCCGGGCGTGTTCAAGTCTTACGACAAGGTCAACTACCTCTACCTGCTCATGCCGGTGCGGATGTAGCTGGTGGGTCTTGAGGTCAAGAGCCTTGAGCTGCGCGACTGGCGTAACTTTGAGGAGCGGGACATAGCCCTAGCGGGGATGACGGTCTTCCATGGCAAGAATGCCGTGGGAAAGACCAACGCCGTCGAGGCGCTGCAGATGCTGACGGCGGGACAGTCCTTCAGGAAGCCCAAGCCATCGCAGCAGATTCGCGAGGGTGCCAGCAGCGCCAAGGTGACGGCGCGGCTGGAAGGCGACGGGCGCGTTCTTGACCTGTCCTGCACCATCGAGTCCAACAAGCGACGTTTCACGAGAAACGGTAAGCGGATTCACGCTGCCGAGGTGCCCCAAAGCCTCATGAGCGTGCTCTTCAATCCCGATGACCTGTCCTTTGTGAAGCGTGGGGCCTCATACCGACGCGATGAGATCGATTCCTTCGGTCGTGAGGCAAATGTGGGTTTCGCCAAGGTGCTTGCCGCCTACCAGCGCTCCGTTGAGCAACGAAACCGCCTGCTCAAAGACGCCTCTATTGACCAAGCACTGCTTGCTGCTTGGGATGAGTCGCTCGCGCTGGGCGGTGCGACGCTCTTGCAATCGAGGTTGAGACTCTTTGGTCGCCTCCGAGACCACCTCGAGCGCATCTATACCGAGATTTCCCAGGGCGAGCGCCTGAGCTGCTCTTACGAGTGCTCTTTGGGCCCTGACGTTGAGGGGCTTTCTCGCGATGAGCTGGCAGAACTCTTTGTGAAGCGCCTGCACGAGCGGCGCGCCGATGAGCTGCGCAGGCAACAGACCCTCGTTGGTCCTCAGCGCGACGACGTGGTCTTTCTCCTTGACGGTCGTGATGCGCGAGCCTTCGGGAGCCAGGGACAGCAACGCTCGATCGTGCTCGCCTGGAAGATGGCCGAGGTGGAGCTCTGCGAGGAGATCGTGGGTGACACTCCCCTGCTCCTGCTTGACGACGTGATGAGCGAGCTCGACGCCGAGCGACGCGATGCGGTGACGAGCTTCGTACAGGCAGGTATCCAGACCGTCGTCACCACCACGAACCTCAACTACTTCCCTGACGAGCTTCTGAGCTGCGCGAAGGTGGTGCGATTCGGTGAGTGAATCGATGCGATCAATCTATGGACCGATGCACAGTGAAGCGATTCCTGAACCGAGTCGGGCTGAACGGGTCGGTTCGGTTCTCGATTCACTGGTTGGATCGAGTCTCGCGTCTGGCATGACCGCGAACCAGCGTGCTTCAGTTGCCTGGCATGCGGCCAACGGCGACCGTGAGCGAGCCCATACCACGCGCGTCTTTCTGCGCAAGGGAAAGGTCGAGGGCTCTGAGCCCATCATCTGCGTCTACGTTGACAGCCATGCCTTTCTCACCGACCTCAACGCGAATCGCGACATCTACCTCTCACGCCTTGCCAACTGGGGATTCTTTGTCTCAGACATTCGCTTTGAGGTTGACCGCAATGCCCACAAGCGTGTTGGCCAGGGCAAGGGCCAGCTCTTGTCGGCTGAAAAGCCCGCGGCTGAGGCCCCGAAGCTTTCGGCTGAGCAGCAGGCATATGTTGACGAACTCGTTGCCCAGGCACCTGAGTCCTTGAGGGAAAGCATTTCTAAGGCGATTGTTGCAACGATGCTTGCTGAAAGTAAAAAAGCTTCACAAAACGAGAATTAGCCGAATATTTGCCCTCAGAACGTCTCTGGAGCGATTTCTTGTTCTCTGTGAGTGCGAATTTTTGCGGGGCCAAGTAAAAAAGCCCTTCGGTGTCGTAAAATAATCACGTCTGTGCATTTGAACAGAGAGGAACAGACGTGGCAAACAATGAAGAGAGCAACTACGGCGGAAGTGAGATCAAGATCCTTGAGGGTCTTGAGGCCGTTCGTAAACGCCCCGGTATGTACATCGGTACCACGAGTGCCGCTGGTCTGCATCACCTCGTCTGGGAGATCGTCGACAACTCCGTCGACGAGGCCATGGCGGGCTACTGCACGCGCATCAAGGTGACGGTGCACGCCGACAACTCCATTACGGTTGAGGATAACGGCCGTGGCATCCCGGTTGAGAGGCATCCGCAGAAGCGCAACATGTCGACGCTCGAGGTGGTTCTCACCATCCTTCACGCTGGCGGCAAGTTCGACAACAACGCCTACAAGGTCTCTGGTGGCCTGCATGGCGTGGGCATCTCCGTCGTGAACGCCCTCTCAACCAAGCTCGTTGCGCAGGTCAAGCGCGATGGCGGCATTTGGGAGATGGAGTTCAGCCGCGGCAAGACCACCAAGAAGATGGAGCAGGTGGGCAAGTCCAAGAGCACCGGCACCATCATCACCTTCTGGCCCGACCCCGACATCTTCGAGACGACCGTCTACAACTACGACACCCTGCATGATCGCCTGCAGGAGACGGCCTTCCTCAACAAGAACCTCAAGATCACGCTCGTTGACGAGCGCGAGCTGACCCCGCGCGTCGATGAGTTCTGCTACGCCGGCGGCATCGTTGACTTCGTCAAGTACCTCAACGAGGACAAGACCATCCTCCCCGGCCTGGCTCGCCCCATCTACATCGAGGGCAAGAGCGCTGACGACGCGCCCGAGGACAAGCGCGGCGAGGTAGAGGTGGCCCTGCAGTGGAACACCGGCTTCTCTGAGCACACGCTGTCCTTCGCGAACGACATCTACACCGATGAGGGCGGCATGCACCTCGAGGGCTTCCGTACCGCGTTGACCAAGGTGGTCAACGACTACGCCAAGAGCCACAAGCTGTTGAAGGAGAAGGACTCCAACCTCCAGGGTGACGACATCCGCGAGGGCCTGACGGCGGTCATCTCCGTCAAGCTGCCCGACCCGCAGTTCGAGGGCCAGACCAAGGCCAAGCTGGGCAGCTCCTACATGCGTGCCCTCACCAACAAGGTCGTGAGCCAGGGCCTCTCCGAGTACTTCGAGGAGCATCCCAACCAGGCAAAGGAGATCTTCAAGAAGGCCAGCCAGGCTGCCAAGGGCCGCCTGGCCGCCCAGAAGGCCCGCCAGGCCACGCGTCGCAAGGGTCTTCTCGAAAGCGCTGCCCTGCCGGGCAAGCTGGCAGACTGCTCGGTGCGCGATGCCGAGATGACCGAACTCTTCATTGTAGAGGGCGACTCCGCAGGTGGCTCTGCCAAGATGGCGCGTGACCGCTCCATCCAGGCAGTTCTCCCCCTGCGCGGCAAGATCCTGAACGTCGAGCGCGTGCAGGAGCATCGCGCCCTGTCCTCCGAGACCATCACCTCGCTTATCACTGCCATCGGTACAGGTGTCGGTCCTGAGTTCGACATCAACAAGGCGCGCTATCACAAGGTCGTCATCATGACCGATGCGGACGTCGACGGTGCGCACATCCGCATTCTTCTCCTCACCTTCTTCTATCGCTACATGAAGCCGATGATCGACGCGGGCTACATCTACGTGGCCCAGCCGCCCCTGTACCAGATCAAGCCCAAGGGCAAGCGCACCGGCAAGTACCTCTACACCGACGAGGAGCTGGCGCTCGAGGCGAGCAAGTACGAGGATTCCAGCAAGTACACCGTCCAGCGCTACAAGGGTCTAGGCGAGATGGATCCCGAGCAGCTCTGGGCCACCACGATGGAGCCCAAGAACCGCATCATGCTGCGCGTGACGATCGAGGATGCCCTTGCTGCCGACCTCGCCGTGAGTGACCTCATGGGCAACCAGGTCGAGAAGCGTAAGGACTTCATTCAGACCCACGCGAAGGACGTCCGCTTCCTGGACATCTAAGCGCGGCTTCTGAAGCGATTTTGGTAAGAATCAACCAGCAATTGAGAGGTTGGTATGGCTGATAACGACAACAGGGACGATTTTGAGGGGCAGGAGAATCGCGAGCACGGTGACGCGCTTGACGATCTTGTCTCTCGTGCCATGCACGACATGGAGACCGATCCCGAGAAAGAGGACCTAGACGAGGACCTCGCGCTTGATGACGAGTATGAGGACGAGGACGAAGAAGGTGCCGGCCTTGCGGGCGCCACGCTTTCGCATACCCTCACTGACGAGGCAGGCACCCGCCTTGACCTCAACGACATTCATGGCGGCGCGCTGAAGCCCATCGAGATGAGCCAGGAGATGAAGACCTCCTTCTTGGAGTATTCCATGTCCGTCATCGTGGCCCGCGCCCTGCCTGACGTGCGCGACGGTCTCAAGCCGGTACACCGCCGCATTCTCTACGCCATGAACGAGGCCCACATCGTCCCGAGCCGTCCTCACAAGAAGTCGGCGTGGACGGTCGGCGAAGTCATGGGTAAGTACCACCCGCACGGAGACTCCGCCATCTACGACTCCATGGTGCGTATGGCGCAGGACTTCTCCATGCGCCTGCCGCTTGTTGATGGTCACGGTAACTTTGGCTCCATCGACGGTGACCCCCCGGCAGCCATGCGTTATACCGAGAGCCGCCTGACCTATGCGGCGATGGAGATGCTGCGCGACCTCGACAAAGAGACGGTTGACCTGCAGCCCAACTACGACGAGTCTCTTTCTGAGCCCGCCGTACTCCCCTCTCGCTTCCCGAACCTGCTGGTCAACGGCTCGTCGGGCATCGCCGTCGGTATGGCGACCAACGTGCCGCCCCACAACCTCGGCGAAGTGACTGAGGCCGTCTGCATGATGATCGACAACCCCGACGTCACGACGGACGAGCTCATGAAGGCCCTCCCCGGACCGGACTTCCCCACCGGCGGCATCATCATGGGTACCGAGGGCATTCGCGATGCCTACGAGACCGGTCGCGGCACCATTACCGTGCGCGCGAAGGTGCACGTTGAGAACGTCGGCAAGGGCGGCCGTCAGCGCCTCGTCGTTACGGAGATCCCCTACCAGGTCAACAAGGGCCTTCTGCAGGAGCGCATCGCCCAGCAGGTCAACGAGAAGCACATCGAGGGCATCTCGGACATGCGCGACGAGTCCAACCGCAAGGGCATGCGCATCGTCATCGACCTCAAGAGCGGCGTGGTGCCGCAGGTGGTCCTGAACAACCTGTATAAGCGCACGCAGCTGCAGTCGAACTTCTCCGTCATCGACATCGCGCTCGTTGACGGCGTGCCGCGCACGCTCTCGCTGCGTGAGATGCTGCAGTACTACATCGATCACCAGATTGACGTGGTGACCCGTCGTACCCAGTACGATCTCGACAAGGCCCAGAAGGACCTGCATATCCGTGAGGGCCTGCTCATCGCCGTCGACAACATTGACGAAATCGTTCACATCATCCGCTCCTCGCATGACGACGCCGAGTCTAAGCGCCGCATGAACGAGCGCTTTGGCCTGGACGAGATTCAGGGTGAGGCA
>CAJOKK010000060.1 GCA_905235165.1 uncultured Atopobiaceae bacterium
CTGACTCACTCGCACCGCCCTCCCGCCGCCCCCGTTCTCTCCGCCCTCCGGCATCAAAAGTGAAATGAGTCAAAAAGGTCTCCGGTAACTGACTCACTCCCCCGTATCAGCGTTAGCGGCCTGCCTTCTCCGTTAGGCGATCGAGCTCGGCGCGCTGCTCGTCCGTCAGGCGAATGGGATTCGCGTCAAGCGCCTCGTCGGAGGTCTCGAAGTCGAAGCCCTTGCCCTGCTTCCAGTTCTCCTTGGCCACCGAGATCATCAGCTTGATGCGGTTGAGCTGGTTCACCTCAGAAGCGCCGGGGTCGTAGTCGACGGCCACAATGTTGCTCAGCGGATACATCTGCCTGATGCGCTTGATGACGGCCTTGCCCACCACGTGGTTGGGCAGGCAAGCGAAGGGCGAGCAGCACACGATGTTGGGCGTGCCCGTCTCCACCAGCTCGAGCATCTCGGCCGTGAGCAGCCATCCCTCACCCATGGTGTTGCACAGCGACAGCACCTCGGAGGCCTTCTCCTGCAGCTCGTAGATAGAGCCATAGGGCTCGAAGCGCTTGGAGGCGCGCAGCATCACGTTGATGTGCTCGCGCGTGCTCTGGATGAAGGAGATGCCAATGCCATGCGTAGCGCGCGAAAGGGCGCTCGAGCCGAGCTCTTCCTTCATGCTCTTCTGGTTGGCGAGACCAAAGAGGAAGAAGTCAACCAGGCCCGGAACGTTCGCCTCGCAGCCTTCGCTCTCAATCACGCGCACCACCTGGTTGTTGGCCGTGGGGTGGTACTTGACTAAGATCTCGCCCACTACGCCCACGCGCGGCTTGGAACGGTCGTTCACCAGCGGCAGCGCGTCGAAGGCGTCGATCGTGTCTTGGCACAGGCGCAGGAAGGTGCGGCGACTCGCGCGCGGCAGTTGCGTACGCGCACGTGACATGAGCCCGTCATAGAGGCGGTCAGCCGCGCCCTTCTCGGCTTCGTAGGGACGCACGCGATAGAGGCACTGCATGATAAGGTCGCCATAGAGCAGGATGTAGAGGGCGTGCATGAGAAGCGAGGGCTTCTTGAGGTTGAAGCCCGGATTGCTCTCGTCCAGGTTGGTGGCCGTGGTGAGCGAGATGACCGGGACCTCGGGATGGCCGGCTTCCTTGAGAGCCTTGCGGATAAGGGCGATGTAGTTGGTGGCACGGCAGCCGCCGCCAGTCTGCGAGATGATCACCGCCGTGCGGCTGAGGTCATACTCGCCGCTCTCGATGGCGTTCATGATCTGGCCGCACACGAGGATGGACGGGTAGCAGATGTCGTTGTTCACGTACTTGAGGCCCGCCTCGACGGCACCTTGGTCGACAGGCGGCAGCAAGACCACGTTGTAGCCCTCTGCACGAAGCAGGGCCTCGGCGAGGTCGAAGTGGATGGGCGCCATCATCGGAACGAGGATGGTATAGCCCGCGTCCTGCATCTCCTTGGTGTAGCGCACCTTGGGGAAGGCCGCCGAGGCAGCGCGGCGATGCACCGGCACGCGCACCGTGTCCGCGTTCGCGTCCGCAGGCACGATGTGGCTCGTCTCCTCGCCCTCAAGCGCCTCGTAGGTTCCGTTTGCCACCTGGCGCTCAAGCTCCTCGCGCTGCTCCTTGAGGGCCGCCATGAGCGAGCGCACGCGGATGCGGGCGGCGCCGAGGTTGGAGACCTCGTCGATCTTCAGCACGGTGTAGATCTTGCCGCTCGCCTCAAGGATCTCCTGCACCTCGTCGCAGGTAAGGGCGTCGAGGCCGCAGCCGAAGCTGTTGAGCTGGATAAGGTCGAGGTCGTTTCTGCTGGCCACGAAGCGGGCCGCGCGATAGAGGCGGCTGTGATACATCCACTGGTCGACCACGCGGATGGGGCGCTCGGGCAGCATCTTGTGGGCCACCGAATCCTCGGTGAGCACCGCGAATCCGAAGCCGTTGACCAACTCAGGGATGGCGTGGTTGATCTCGGGGTCGTTGTGGTAGGGACGACCTGCCAGCACGATACCGTGGGCGTCGTGCTCCTCGATCCAGGCAAGGGCCTCGTCGCCGGCGCGGCGGATGTCGCGCTTGAAGGCGAGGTCAGCTTCCCAGGCCTCGTTCACGGCCGCGTCGATCTCCTTGCGGGTGATGGGCTCGCCCTTGAAGCGGCCCTTACCCGCCTTGGCGTCGGCAGCGCGCTGGACACTCACGACCTCGTAGAGGCGACGCTTGAGCTCGTTCTTGTCGTCATAGGGCAAGAAGGGGCAGAGGTACTCAACGCCACCCTGCGCCAGCTCGTCGACGTTGAGCTCGAGCGCCTGCGGGTAGCTCATGACGATCGGGCAGTTGTAGTGGTTGGTCGCGCTCTCGTCCTCGATGCGCTCCCAGCGCACGCAGGGCATCCAGATGAAGTCGGGGTCCTTGTCGAGCAGGTTCATGACGTGGCCGTGGCTCAGCTTGGCCGGGTAGCACACCGACTCGGAGGGCATCGACTCGATGCCCGCCTCGTAGGTCTTCTTGGTGGTCTGGTCGGAGAGGACCACCGCGAAGCCGAGCTTGGTGAAGAAGGCGTGCCAGAAGGGGTAGTTCTCGTACATGTTGAGGGCGCGCGGGATGCCCACCGTGCCGCGCGGCGCCTCCTCGGGGCTCAGGCCCTGGCGGTTGAAGAGCAGCTCGTTCTTGTACTTGAAGAGGTTGGGCGCCTCCGCGGTCTGGCGCTTGGAGCCGGCGCCCTTCTCACAGCGGTTGCCCGTGATGAAGCGACGACCGCCACCGAAGTCGTTGATGGTGAGCAAGCAGTTGTTAGAGCAGCGACCACAATTCGCCTTGGTATGCTTGACCTGCAGATTGTCGATCTGCTCGCGACTGAGCAACGTAGAGCTGCCGTTCTCGCCCGCACGCTCACAGGCGAGCAGCGCCGCTCCGTAGGCACCCATGACGCCCGCGATGTCGGGACGGATGACCTCGCGGCCCGTAAGAAGCTCGAAGGCACGCAGGGTGGCATCGCTCATGAAGGTGCCGCCCTGCACCACCACGTAGCGGCCGATCTGCTCGTAGTCACGCAGCTTGATGACCTTGAAGAGGGCGTTCTTGACGACGGAGTAGCTTAGGCCGGCCGCGACGTCGCCGATGGTGGCGCCTTCCTTCTGGGCCTGCTTGACACGGCTGTTCATGAAGACCGTGCAGCGGCTGCCCAGGTCGACCGGGTGCTCGCCCTTGAGCGCGGCCTTGGCGAAGTCCTGCACGGTCATGCCCATGGAGTCGGCGAAGCTGGCGATGAAGGAGCCGCAGCCAGAGGAGCAGGCCTCGTTGAGGGAGATGTGCTCGATGATGCCGTCGGCCACCTGCAGGCACTTCATGTCCTGGCCGCCGATGTCGAGAATGAACTGGACGTCGGGGACGAAGGCCTGGGCGCCGCGCAGGTGCGCCACGGTCTCGATCTCGCCACTATCGGCTCGCAGGGCCTCGATGAGGATGCCCTCGCCGTAGCCGGTGGTGGTGACGTGGCCGATGGTCACGCCCTCGGGCAGCTTGTCGTAGATGTCGTCCATGATCTTGCGGGCGGTGCCCAGGACGTCGCCGTTGTTATTGCCATACCAGGTGTAGAGAAGCTCGCCCTGCTCGCCCACGACGGCGGCCTTCATGGTGGTGGAACCAGCGTCGAGGCCGATGAAGACGCGGCCGCGGTAGTCTTCCAGGCTGCCGCGCGGCACGACCTCCTGATCGTGGCGCTGCTTGAAGGTCTGGTACTCCTCCTCGGAATCGAAGAGCGCGTCGAGACGAGCCACCTCGGAGCCCTGGGTGTCCTTGAGGTTCTCCAGAGCCTCGATGACCTCGGCGAAGGTGACGGTCTTCTCGGATTCGCCGGCAAGGGCCGCGCCCGTGGCCACGAAGAGGTGCGCGTTCTCGGGAAGGATGCGGTGCTCCTCGTCGAGCTTGAGCGTCTCATAGAAGCGCTTGCGCAGCTCAGAGAGGTACTGCAGGGGGCCGCCCAGGAAGGCGACGTAGCCACGGATGGGATGGCCGCAAGCCAGGCCCGAGACCGTCTGGTTGGCCACGGCCTGCAGAACGGAGCAGGCGATGTCGGCGGGAGCCGCGCCCTCGTTGAGCAGGGGCTGCACGTCGGACTTGGCGAAGACGCCGCAGCGGCTAGCGATGGGATAGATGTGCGTGGCACCCTTGGCGAGCTCGTTCAGGCCGGGAGCGTCGGTCTCGAGCAGCGAGGCCATCTGGTCGATGAAGGCGCCGGTACCACCTGCGCAGGTGCCGTTCATGCGCTGCTCGATGCCATTGTCGAAGTAGATAATCTTCGCGTCCTCGCCACCGAGCTCGATGGCGACGTCGGTCTGCGGGATGAGCGTCTCGACGGCGCGCTTGGAGGCGATGACCTCCTGCACGAACTCGAGATCGAGCCACTTGGCCAGCAGCATGCCGCCCGAGCCGGTGATCGAGACACGCATCTGGGCGTCACCGAGCACACGCTGGGCACGAACGAAGAGTTCGCGCGCCGTGGCACGGACGTCGGTGTGGTGACGCTCGTAGTTCGCGTAGACCAGGTGGTCGTTGGAGTCGATGACCGCCAGCTTGACGGTCGTGGAGCCCACGTCGATACCCAGGCGAAGCTTCGCGTGAGAGAAGTCAGCCGGCTTAGCGGGGCTCAACTCGGCTCCATCTTGACGCAGGGCGATAGCGTGATGAACGGCGATCTGGGCGCGCTGGGATTCAGAAGACCTAACCATTGAGAAGCTCCTTCCCCTTGGCAGCGAGCACGGGGGCAGTCGATGCGATGTCAAAACCGATGGGGCGACCGTAGAGGTCGCCAGGACGAACGAAGAGCAGAGCCGTCATCATGCGGGCGACGACGCCCACGGGCTCGTGCATACCGCCGCTGAGCCAGCGCTCGAGCACGCCGACCTCAGCAGAGATGACGAAGGTAAGGTAGTAGTCAATGAGAACGTCGCAGCTGGGAAGCACGAAGCCCTCCGCCACGCGATCGCGAGCTTGCTCGTGCGCCATGTCGCACAGGCGCTTGGTGAAGGAAGGGTCTCCCCCATCGCCGAGCAGCGCGGCAATCCAGGAACCATTGCGCTTGACGTAATCAAGAAACTCAATCGTTCCAGGGCAGGGAGAAAACTCGTCAATAGAGCGTTCAAGCTCGTCAAGGTTTGTCTGGCAAATGCGATCGACGTAGGGACGCATCTCTTGGAGCATCTCGTTCTCGACGCTGCGCACCAGATCGGAAATATCACGGTAGTGGGAGTAGAACGTGCGTCGCGTGACATCCGCGCGGTCGGTGACGGCGGTAACGGTCACCTGACTCAGATCGCCCGTTGCCTGAATCTCCTCGGCAAGGGCGTCACGCAGAGCTACGCACGTGCGGCGACTTCGGCGATCGCTCACCGAGGGTGCCTGTCGCTCCTGAGTAGCTGTGGGCATATTTCCCTTTCTCACTCTGTGCAATTTTTCACACCGTGTGCAGTATTACACAATGCGAGCATCCTGTCAGCGCCGCACACGGATTCGTGTTTTCTCGACAAGAACTTGTTCGGACTGTGCTGAGAAGGGCCGATGCTTCTTGTCAGGTTTTGTTGCAGCTGCAACATTTCCTGACATCTTGGGGGCCGTTCTTGTCAGGTTTTGTTGCCGCAGCAACATTTCCTGACATTTGGAGGGCCGTTCTTGTCAGGTTTTGTTGCAGCTGCAACATTTCCTGACATCTTGGGGGTCAGCCGCGACGGGAAACCTGAACCCGTTCGGGCGCTCCTCGACAACTGGCCCTCGAGACAGCCCCATGACCTTTTCGCAGGCAAACAATCTTGTAACGAGCCCTTCACGCTCGCCGCAAAAGCCGTCATACTCTGTCAACAGTGTTCGCGTCACATCAAAAAGGAGACCCCAATGCCAACGCAACCGTCCCGCCTCCGCCCGGGTAAGCGTGCGCTCGTCACGACGGGCACGCTGTTCTTCTCGACGCTCTGCATCACCGGCAGCTTGCTTACGGGCTGCTCAGGGCAGTCGGCAGCGCCTCAGCAAAGCGCATCCGAAAGCCCAGCAGGCTTCCTCGCAGCAGAGCACTCCCACCCTTACCGACGTCGCCATCCTGCGCGACGAGGACTTCGGTGGCATCTACTTCGACATCACCATCGAGGACTTCAACAAGCTTGGCTTTGCCTTTGGTGACTCGCTCGACGTCACCTTCTCGAACGGCTATGAGCTCAAGGGCATTCCCTACTACAATGGCTACTACACCAAGCTCAACGAGCCGCTGGTGGTGGGCTACCCCGGCTATCCGCACGTCAAGGTCGGCATCAACTTTGGCGATCCCCTCTGGGAGGTTGCCGGCGTCACGAAGAAGGACACTGCCACCATCACCGTTGCCGAGCCCGGCAAGTTCCTCGTGAACCAGCAGACCTTCGACATGACCTACACCAACGAGCGTTCGGACTATTCTTCCGACGAGGTCTTTGCCAACTTCCGTGCCTCCAAGGGTGGCAAGCTCAAGGACAACTGGATCTACCGCAGCGCCTCCCCCATCGAGAACGACTACAACCGCGCAAGCACCGTCTCGGCTCTGGCTTCCAAGGCCAAGATCAACTTCATCCTCGACCTTGCCGATAGCGAGAAGGACATCGACGAGGTGCTCGAGGACGACAAGCAGGAAGGCGTTGACACCTCCTTCTTCACCAGCCTTCGTGACAAGGGCGACGTTGCCCCTGCCGACCTGGGTGCCGCCTATCCCACCGAGGACTACCGCACGAGCCTCGTTACGGCCCTTAACAAGATGGCCGAGCACGATGGCCCCTACCTCGTCCATTGCACCGAGGGTAAGGACCGCACGGGCTTCGTCTGTCTGCTTCTCGAGTCGCTGAGCGGAGCAAGCTACGACGAGATGCTCGAAGACTACATGCTCTCTTACGACAACTACTTCGGCATCAACAAGGAGGCCGATCCGAAGGGCTACGAGGCCATCATCGACCTCAGGTTTAACGACATGATCAACTGCATTGCCGAGAATGCCAGCGACAACCCGAACTCAGCGGACTACGTTGAGGGAGCCCGCACCTACCTGCGCTCGGGCGGCATGACCGACGAGCAGATCGACGCACTTCTCGCCAAGATCAGCAACTAGCTCGCAAGCGATTTGCAGCTGTCTTCCCGCGGCCCGATGAGACTGTGCTAACGTCTCCTCGGGCCGCACGTGTATGGCTCTACACGACTGACGAAAGGAACTGCCATGTCTTGTTCCACCAAACCCTTCGGCACCACCGCGGACGGACGCGACGTCCAGCTCATCACCCTGACCAACTCCAACGCCATGACGGCAACCGTAACGGACTTGGGCGCCTGCCTTGTCTCGGCATACGTTCCCACGCGTACGGGCGAGCTGATCGACGTCGTGCTTGCTCACGCAGACGTTCAGGGCTACGAGAACAACCCCATGGGCTTTGGAGCCAGCATTGGTCGCTGCGCTAACCGCATCGCCGACGCCTCCTTCGAGCTTGACGGCAAGCAGGTCGATCTTGCGGCCAACGAGGGCAAGAACAGCCTGCACAGTGGCCCCAACATGTGGCACCAGCGCCTCTGGGACGTTATCGAGACGGGCGATGACCACGTGACCTTCGGCCTCACGAGCGAGGACGGCGACCAGGGCTTCCCCGGCAAGGCCGAGGTGCGCGCAACGTACACCCTGAGCGAGAACAACGAGCTGACGGTGCACTACGAGGTCACGCTCTCTGAGCGCAGCGTCGTGAACATGACCAACCACGTCTACTGGAACCTGAACGGCCATGCCTCGGGAGACATCCTCGGCCACCAGCTCAGCATCGATGCAGACGGTTACCTCCCCACCGACGAGGGCAACATTCCCCTGGGAGAGATCGCCAGCGTTGAGGGTACGATCTTTGACCTTCGCAACCCGCATCGCCTGGATACGCCCCTTGCGCAGTTCCCCCGAGGCTACGACAACAACTTCTGCCTGCGTGAGACCGAGGGCGTGCGCCCCTTCGCCCGACTCGTGGGTGACGAGACGGGCATCGCGCTCGAGATCTCAAGCGACTCCCCGGGCGTGCAGGTCTACCAGGCGGGCTGGCTCGACGACATGAGCGGCAAGGACGGCGCGGCCTACGGGCAGTTCTCCGGCATCGCGCTTGAGGCCCAGATCTGGCCCGACGCCATCCATCACAGCGACTGGGCGTCTCCCATCTTTGGGCCGGAGCGACCCTTCTCGCAGACGATCGTCTTCGCCTTCTCGGTTGAGAAGTAGCGCGGCGGCAGCCCTCGCCTTCTCGCCCTGCGGCGCTTGAGCGCGCGTGGCCCCATTTCCCACACGAGAACTTACCTATAATGGGGCCACAAAGCGCCAGATAGGAGCCCCCTATGGACATCACACCGCAAGAAGTTGCCGAGACCATGGCCATGGTCTCCCAGCAAAACCTCGACCTTCGCACCATCACCATGGGCATCTCGCTCATGGGCTGCGCCGACGAGGACATGGGCCGCATGCGCACCAAGGTCTACGACCGCATCACGCGCACGGCCGAGCACCTGGTAGAGACGGCCGACGCCCTCGAGCACGAATACGGCATCCCCATCGCCAACAAGCGCGTCTCGGTGACGCCCATCGCCCAGATCGCCGCCGCCTGCCCCGACCAGGACCTCTCCCCGCTCGCCGTCACGCTCGACAAGGCGGCCGAAACCCTGGGCATCGACTTCCTTGGCGGCTTCTCCGCCCTCGTCCAGAAGGGCATGGGCAACGCCGACCGCCGTCTCATCAACTCGATCCCGACGGCCCTGGCCACGACCGAGCGCGTCTGCTCGAGCGTCAACGTGGCCTCCACGCGTGCCGGCATCAACATGGATGCCGTCCTGCTCATGGCCCAGACCATCGTCGAGACGGCCCAGCGCACCATCGAGCGCGACTGCTGCGGTGCCGCCAAGCTCGTGGTCTTTGCCAACATGGTGGAGGACTCGCCCTTCATGGCCGGCGCCATCCACGGCTCGGGCGAGGCGGACGCCGTCATCAACGTGGGCGTGAGCGGCCCGGGCGTCATGGCGGCGGCCCTGCGCCACCTGCCCAAGGACGCCTCCCTCATGGATGTTGCCGAGAAGATCAAGGAGACCGCCTTCAAGATCACCCGCGCCGGCGAGCTCATGAGCCGCGAGGCCTCGCGTCGCCTCGGCGTGGAGAAGGGCATCGTCGACCTCTCGCTGGCACCCACCCCCGCTGCCGGCGACTCGGTGGCCGAGATCCTCGAGATCATCGGTGTGGGCCGCACGGGCGGTCCCGGCACCACCTGCGCGCTCGCCCTACTCAATGACGCCGTCAAGAAGGGCGGCGTCATGGCCAGCTCGAGCGTGGGTGGCCTCTCCGGCGCCTTCATCCCCGTCTCTGAGGACGCGGGCATGATCCGCGCCACCGAGGAGGGCGCACTGACCCTCGAGAAGCTCGAGGCCATGACCAGTGTCTGCTCCGTCGGCCTGGACATGATCGCCGTTCCCGGCAACACCACCGCCGAGACAATTGCTGGCCTCATCGCCGACGAGATGGCCATCGGCGTCATCAACACCAAGACCACGGCCGTGCGTGTGATCCCCGCCATCGGCCACGAGGTGGGCGACACGCTGGAGTTTGGTGGCCTGCTCGGCACCGCGCCGGTCATGCCGATCAACACCTTCGCCGGCGAGGTCTTGGCACATCGCGGCGGCCGCTTCCCCGCCCCGCTCAACTCCCTCAAGAACTAGCGCAGACCCAAACGAGAAAAACAGGCGCGGCCGCGCAGGGACATCCCCTGTGCAGCCGCGCCGTTCTTATCGAAAGCGTCCTTGCTCGCCGTTCGCGCTTAGCCCAGGAAGCGCACCTCAGGCTCAAGACGCACGCCAAACTGGCGCTCCACCTCGTCCTGCACGTGCTCGATGACGGCATGGACGTCAGCCGCCGTGGCGTCGCCCACGTTGACCACGAAGCCCGCGTGCTTCTTCGAGACGGCCGCACCGCCCGACTGCCAGCCCTTGAGGCCCGCGTCGGAGATGAGCGCGCCGGCGAAGTGGCCCTCGGGACGCTTGAAGGTCGAGCCGGCGCTGGGCAGCTCGAGCGGCTGCTTCTCCTCGCGGCGCTGGGTGAGATCGTCCATCGTGGCGCGAATCTCCTCCGGGTCGCCCTTCTTCAGCTCGAAGGTCGCGCTCAGGACCACCATGCCCTCGTCGGCAATGCGGCTCTTGCGGTAGCCAAGGTTGAGGTCTTCAACGCCGATCGTCTCGAGCTCGCCGTCGGTCGTGAGCACACGCACGCTCTTGAGCACGTCGGCGATGCAGCCGTCGTAGGCACCGGCGTTCATGTAGCAGGCGCCGCCGATGGAGCCGGGAATGCCGCAGGCGAACTCGAGGCCAGAGAGGCCGAGCTCGCAGGCCATCTCAGAGGCGTCACCCAGGCCCACACCGGCCTGGCAGCACATCTGCTTGCCATCCGTCGTCACGTTGATGAGGCCCTCGGTCAGCGAGACGATCACGCCTCGGTAACCCTCGTCAGAGACGAGCAGGTCAGAGCCACAGCCAAGAATGAAGGTCGGCGCGTCTGCCTCGCGGCAGGCCGCGAGCACGGAGGCAACCTCCTCTGGGTCATCGGGCGTCACGAAGATGTCGGCAGGGCCGCCGATCTCGAAGGTGGTGTGGTCGCGCATGGGCTCGTCGAGCAGCACGTTATCCTCGCCCACGATCTGGACGAGACGCTGCGCGAGACTTGCTTTATCAAAACCGGTGCTGGACATATCTCTTCTCTCCTTGGTATGTCTCACTACGGTGGCAGACAGTGTAGCGCATAGCCTAGGTCTCGCGGGGATGCGAGGTAAGGTGCCAGCCGCCGCAGAATTCGCAACGATAGCACGAGAGCCCCGTACGACCATGCTCGGCACAGGCCTGAATGGTGTCCTCAGCCTCGGCGCGCGAATCGTAGCGCTGCTTCGATTCGCAGGACTTCTTGCGATACGCCGCCTCCCGGCGCTGGTCAAGGGTGCCTTGCGCTGACCCGAAACGCCGACAGGACGCATCGAGGTCGCTCGACAGACCGGCCTTGAACTCCTCGACCTGACGCTTGCGAGCAGAGCGCTTCCTGCTGGTCATGAGACACCCTTCTAGCTTAAAATACCTGCTTAGAGTGTATCTGAGTCACCGATGCCACATGTGACTTACACAGATGGTGCGTCGAGGCATTTATGGGAAGTGAGTGCTCACTCCACTTTCGTGCTATCCTCGCTCACCGACATAGTTTCAGGGCGGGGTGCAATTCCCCACTGGCGGTGTTGGGGCGCGTCCCCTGAGTCCGCGAGCCGCGATGGCGGCCGATCTGGCGAGAATCCAGAACCAACGGTGATAGTCCGGATGGAAGAAACGAAAGGAGCCGTCATGGCCACCACCATCAATCGTCACGATACCCACTCCACTACCGCAGAGGGCGCCTGGTCGACCAAACGCATCGCCGTCACCGCGCTGTTCTGCGCCGTCTCCGCCATCTGCACCCTCTTCATCTCCTTCCCCATCATTCCGGGCGTGACCTTCCTCAAGTACGACCCCTCCGGCATCTCGGCCCTTATCGCGGGATTTGCCTATGGCCCCACCACGGGACTCATCGTCTCGATCCTTCCCTACCTAATCCATCTCGGCACCGAGGGCGGCGTCTATGGCACCATCATGGCCATTCTTGCCACGGCCTCCCTCACGCTGCCCGCATCGCTCGTCTACCAGCGCAAGCCCACTATGAGCGGCGCCATTCTTGGCATGGCAATCGGCGCCGTCGTGTGCCTCGCCTGCTGCATCCTTGGCAACCTTATCGTCACGCCCATCTACATGGGCGCCCCGCGCGAGGCCGTCGTTGCCATGATCGTGCCGGCGCTGCTCCCCTTCAACCTGGTGAAGATCCTCATCAACTGCGTCGTGACCTTCTTCGTCTATAAGCCCATCTCCAAGGCCCTCGAGGACTAACGGCCATGGCCGCCACGGGCCAAAGAGCGAGCGAGGACGCCGTCGAGAAGGACGACATCGTCTGCCTTGATGGCGTTACCTTGCGCTATGGGCGCGGCGAGAGCGTCTTCACGGCGCTCGACAACGTGACGCTGCGCATTCCGCGCGGGCAGCGCGTTTGCGTGCTGGGGCCCAACGGATCGGGCAAGTCGACCCTCGCCTCGGTCATCTGCGGCCTGCTCGCACCCGACGAGGGCAGGGTCTCGCTCGTGGGCGAGGCGGTCTTGGGGGATGAGGGCGTTGACTTTGAGGCCTACCAGCGCGCCCGTCGCAAGGTCGGCCTCGTTTTCCAGAATCCCGACGACCAGATGGTCACCTCCGTTGTTGAGGAGGACGTGGCCTTCGGACCCGAGAACCTCTGCCTCACGCCGGAGCAGATCGAGCACCGCGTGCGACGCGAGCTTGCGCGCGTTGCCCTGAGCGACCGCGCGCACGACAACCCGGCCAACCTTTCTGGTGGACAGAAGCAGCGCGTGGCGATTGCCGGCGCACTGGCCATGGAGCCGCGCGTGCTCGTGCTTGACGAGCCGGGCGCCCTTCTCGACGTGCGCGGCAGGCGCGGCATCATGCGCGTGATGGGCGAGCTGCACGAGATAGGTTGCACAATCGTGCACATCACGCACTTCATGGACGAGGCGCTTGAGGCGGACCGCGTGCTGGTGCTCGACCGCGGACGCATCGTGCTCGACGGCAGCCCGCAGGAGGTCTTCTCCCATGGCGAGCTGCTGTTCTCACTTGGGCTCGACCTCCCCTTTGCCGCGCGCCTTGCGCAGGCGCTGCGCGGGCGAGGGCTTGACCTTCCGCTTACCTGCGATGACGAAGAGCTGCTGGGGGCCCTGGCAAGGGTGGAGAAGGACAGGGACAAGAGCGGCTCCGAGCTTGCGCGCCGGCTTGGGCAGCGCGACCGGGCCAGCAATCCGGCAGGCCCGCATGTCCGTGCCGAGCAGGTGTTCTTCTCCCACCGCGAGGGAGAAGAACGGCCGGCCCTGCGCGACATCTCCTTTGACATCGAACCGGGAAGCTCGGTTGCCATCATCGGGCAGACCGGCTCCGGCAAGACGACGCTCGTGCGCCTGCTGTGCGCCCTTGCGGTTCCCGACCGTGGGCGCGTTCTTATCGGTGACCTTGATAGCTCCAAGAAGAAGGAACGCCGTCGCCTCCATGGCACCATCGGCTACGTGATGCAGCATCCCGAACGGCAGCTCTTTGCCGAGACCGTGCTGGAGGACGTTGCCTTCGGCCCCCGTAACCTCGGGCTTTCAGGCGAGGAGCTTTCGAAGCGCTGTAGCGACGCGCTGGCCCTTGTAGGCCTGAGCGGCAAGGAGAAGGCCTCGCCCTTCAAGCTTTCCGGAGGGCAGCAGCGCCTGTGCGCCATCGCCGGCATCCTCGCCATGGACCCCCAGACCATCGTGCTCGACGAGCCCACCGCCGGACTCGACCCACGCGGACGCGAGCAGGTTGAGGGCCTACTCAACGATGTTCACCAGCGCGGGGTTACCACCATCCGGGTGACGCACTCCATGGACGAGGCGGCCAGCTGCGAACACGTCATCGTGCTTTCAAACGCGGAACTTCTGTTGCAGGGAAGGCCGGATGAGGTCTTCTCCCCTGAGCACGAGGCGCTCCTTCACGATGCGGGCCTGGGCCTGCCCGAAGCGCTGCGCTATGCCATGCGACTGGGGCTTGAGGAGCGTCCACTGACGCTTGATGAGCTGGTTGACCTGCTTGCTCCCGCCAGCGAAGGGGAGGTGGGCTGATGGCCTTCAAACTCTCCATGGGCGAGTACTGGCCTGGGGATTCGCTACTCCATCGCATGGATCCACGGGCGAAGATCGCCTGCTCGCTGGTGCTCATGCTGTCCGTCTTCTTTGTGAGGACCTTCGAACAGCTTGCCCTCAGCTGGGCTGTCTCGCTGGTGCTCATCATGCTCTCCCGCGTGCCCGTCAAGAAGGTGCTCGAATCCCTGCGGCCTTTGGCACTCATGCTGATGCTGCTGAGCGTGTGCAACCTCTTGCTCATCCGCACGGGAACCGTGCTCGTGGCCCTCGGGCCACTCGTGATCACCACGGATGGCTTGTGGGGTTCCATCCTGTTTTCCCTGCGCCTCATCTCGGGCGTGGTCGCAGCTGCGCTGCTTCTGCTCACCACCACGCCCACGCAGCTTACCGATGCCTTCGACGCCCTGCTCAACCCCCTGTCGCGCATTGGCCTGCACGGACACGAGCTTGCGATGGTCTTCTCACTTATGCTGAGGTTCATCCCCACCCTAGCCGACGAGGCCGAAGCCCTTATCGACGCCCAAACGACGCGAGGCGCATCACTTTACGAGGGCTCGCCGATACGTCGCATCAAAGCGGTCATACCCATTGTGGTTGCGCTGATTGCCAATGGCCTCAGACATGCCAGCAACCTCTCGCGCGCCCTTGACGCCCGCTGCTATGAGGGCGGAGCAGCAAGAAGCCAGTGGCATCCCCTTCGCATGCAGGCAAAAGACTGGCTGGCTATGGGCCTGGCCCTCGTCTACACCGTCGCTCTGGCCCTGCTTTCCTAGGACGACATCTGCCGCCGCGTCCCCTTGGTCTACCAGCCATTTTGTGACAAAACGAGGCCGGAAATGTCACTATTTGGTTGGTCCCCAGGAGCCTCTGCACTATGTGTGGGCAAAGGTCGTGCGCAAGGCCGGGCCCGAATTACGGACTTGGGCGGCTCCGGCCGTTGGAGTCCGCGAAAACGCTGCTCGAATTACGGACTTGGGCGGCCACGGCCGTCGGAGTCCGCAAACCCGACTCGCGAGAGGTGCCGCCTATTCTTACTAGTTGCCGGTAAGTTGGAGAAAATGGCGCTTATAACTCCAACTTTGCGGCACCGCTGCCGGTAAGTTGGAGAAAAGGGGCCCCGCAATCACAACTTTGCGGCATGGCAACAAAACCCGACAAGAACGACCCTCCAGATGTCAGGAAATGTTGCTCCAGCAACATTTCC
>CAJOKK010000061.1 GCA_905235165.1 uncultured Atopobiaceae bacterium
CGCAGAATGTTCACGCGATGCCTCTCGCGCCCGTCCCCCCAGCCCGTCCGGCATCAAAAGTGAAATGAGTCAAAAAGGTCTACGGTAACTGACTCATTCCTCGGGCTTCTCCAGCTCGGCGGGGAACTCGGTCTTGAGTTCGCCTTCCAAGCCTAGGCTCACACGGGGAGCCTCGCCCCAGAGACGATCGAGGCGATAGAAATCGCGCACCTCGGGCATGAAGACGTGGACCACGAGCGAACCGTAGTCGATAAGCACCCAGCTAGACCCAGCACGGCCCTCAATGGCCAGGGGACGCTCGCCGCAGTTGGCCTTGACCTTCTCCTTGACGGCCTCGGTCACCGCATCCATCTGCGGGCGGTTTGCCGCCGTGCAGATGAGGAAGTAGTCGCAGACATCAGAGAGTCCCGTCAAATCGATGAGAACGATGTCCGTAGCCTTCTTGTCGTCGGCGGCAACGGCGGCCACCTTCGCAAGCTCGAGGGATGTCACTGCCATGTGGTTCCTTTCTGGATGAACTCAGCGCGATCGCGCCAACACAAGCTCATTGTAAATGTCTAATGTCTTTGGGTACAGATAGCGCTCGGTATCGATCACGTAGGCAACACCCTTGCTGAAGGAGCTCCAATACACCTCGGAAAGCGGGGCGTGCTCCTCCACCAGCTTGCGGGTCTGGCGAATCGCGTCAACATCCTTGCGCAGGGGCTCGATGCCGTCGGCTACAAAGACGATCATCTGCAGGTCGCTGAGGTGTGCCCCTCCCAGCGTATGGGTTTCGATGGCGTCCCAGACCTCGGTGCCGAGCTCGGGATAGGCGCTCGGCAGCGTAGCCGCAGCCGTCATGCCGTGCAGAAGCGGGGACACGAGCTCGTAGTCCACGCCAAAGTCGAGGCCGAGCTCACGGGCCTTGGCAATCTGCTCGTCGGCCGACAAGACCTTGTCCCAGTCGTGGAGAAGACCAGCCGCCCGTGCAGAAAAGGGATCAGTCCCATAGGCCAGGGCCATCTTCTCAGCCGTTCGTGCCACCGAACGGGAATGCTCGAAGCGGCGTGGCTTGACCGCCTTCATATGGCTCTCGAGATCAGCTTCGAGTCGATCGAGAAGGGCCTGCTGATCGGCGTCATACGAGGGCTTCTCCCCTACCTTCCAATTCCAGCTCTCTGCCATGTTCACCCCCTTGCCTGTCGATAGCGCGCGGAGGTGGAGCCGTAGAGCGCATGTTTGTGAATGTATCCCGCCACCTGGTTGGGCGTCAGGTAACGCAGGCTCTGGCCAGCCTCTACGCGCAGGCGAAGGTAGCTCGATGAGATGGCCAGCGCCGGAATCTCAAGGTAGGTAACGTCAAAGTCATAGGGTGCCGACTCGATGATCTCGCGCGCGTGAACGAGGTCGTATCCCGGGCGCGTGGCACCCACCAGCTTGGCGCAGGCGGCAATGCGGTCGGCATCTTTCCAGCGAACGACGTCGCAAATCGCGTCCGCGCCCGTGATGAAGTAGAGCTCGACGTTCTCGGGATAGAAGTCACGCAGCAGCTCAAGGGTGTCGGCGGTATAGGTGATGCCCTTGCGATCAACCTCGAAGCGACTGGCGAGAAAATGCGCGTTGTCCGAGGTGGCAAGGAGGGTCATGGCAAAGCGGTCCTCGCTGGACGTGACGTGCTTGTCCTGCTTGAAGGCGGGCGAGCCGGCCGGCATAAAGACCACCACGTCGAGGTCAAGGTCGTCAAAGGCCTGCTCGGCAGCCACCAGGTGGCCGTAGTGGATGGGGTCGAAGGTCCCGCCCATAATGCCCAGGCGATAGGTGCGGCTTTCGTCCTGGCCAAGCAAGGGCAAGTCGGACCATCGTTCTGCCGGGGGCGCATCGAGCGGGTTCGCCGCGTCAACCGTGCCGTCTACCTGCGAAGCCTGCATGGATTCTCCTGTCCTAGAAGACAAGCAGCTCGTCGCGATGGACCGCGGGCTGCCCGCCCTTGTCGGGCATGAAACGCGCGATGACGTCGAGATGCAAGCCATGAACGCGCGCAATGTCCTCGCTCGAATAGCGCGTGATGCCGCGTGCGAGAAGGTCGCCCTGCTCGCTCACCACGTTCACCACGTCACCGGCCTGGAAGCTGCCCTCAGAGCGCACGATGCCCACCGGAAGGACGGAGGCACCACGCTCGACCATGGCGCGACAGGCGCCCTTGTCGAGGATAAGCGAGCCCTGGGGCATCTCGGCAAGACCGATCCAGAGCTTGAGCCCATTGCCGTGCGCAGAGCCAAGGGGACCCTCAAAGCGCGTGCCGACCTGCTCGCCCGAAAGCACGCGCTCGATGATCTTGTCCTCGCGTCCCTCGCAGATGACCATGGGGATACCCGCGGCGAGCATGGCGCGCGCAGCCCGAAGCTTTGAGGTCATTCCACCCGTGCCCACCGAGGAGTTGGTGCCGCCCGCCATACGCATGAGCTTGGCGTCAACCTTGTCAACGTGGCTCACGAGCGTGGCGGTGGGGTCAATCTGCGGATTGGCGGTATAGAGGCCATCGACGTCAGAGCAGATGATGTAGAGGTCGGCGCCTGCGAGCACGCTCACGATGGCACCGAGAAAATCGTTGTCGCCAAAGGCGAACTCGGCCACCGAGACGGTGTCATTCTCATTGACCACCGGAACGGCACCCAGCTCGAGCAGGCGCTCGAGGGTGTTGCGCGCGTTGAGGTAGCCCTCACGGTCAACGACGTCTCGACGGGTGAGAAGAACCTGCGCGCAGGGAATGCCCTGCTCGGCTAAGACGTCGGCATAGGCCTGGGTGAGTGCCGCCTGACCTGCCGCCGCGCAGGCCTGCAGACTGGGAATGTCACTCGGGCGCGAGCTAAAGCCCAAGGACTCACGGCCGGCAGCCGCCGCGCCCGACGTGACGACGATGACCTTGTTACCCTGCTCGACCAGGGTGGAAACCTGCTCGCAGAGCTGGCGGATGTAGGCTCGGTCAAGTGCGCCATGCGCATCGACGAGGGTCGAGGAGCCGACCTTCACCACTACGAGCATTACTCGTCCTCCTCGCCCTCAGAGTCGTCAAGCAGCAGCATCGCCTCTTCGAGCTCGGAATAGTCGTCGTCAACGTCGCCTTCGTAGGTGAACTCGAAGCCGAGGATGCGCACCGTGTCGCCGGGGCGGGCACCGTGTTTGGCCAGCTTGTCGTCGAGGCCGATGCGGTCGAAACGATGCTGCAGGTAGAGCACGGCCTCGTCGTTTTCCCAGTCGGTCTGAACGACCATGCGCTCAAGGGCCGCGCCCGAGACACGCCAAGCGCCAGTATGGTCGCGCTCGATATTGATGGTGCGGTCACGGCGCTGACGCTGGCGCTCGTAGTGGGCGCTGTGGTCTTCGGTGGGCTCGGCCTGGGCAAGCTCGGCACGCAGGCGCGTCACCTCAGAGGCCGTCAGGCTTACGAGCTGGTCGAGACCCTCGCCGGTCACAGCGGAGACGGCAAAGAAGGGACGGCCGTCAGCCTCGGCGCGCTCGCGCAGGGCCTGGACAGCATCTTCGGTGTCGGGCATGTCGACCTTGTTGGCAACGACGATCTGCGGACGCTCGGCAAGCTCGGAGGCATAGGCAGCGAGCTCGGCATTGATCGTGTCGTAGTCCTCCACGGGATCGCGGCCCTCGTAGCCGCCCGTGACGTCAACCACATGCATGATGAGAGCCGTGCGCTCGATGTGTCGCAGGAACTCGTGACCAAGGCCACGGCCTTCGCTTGCGCCCTCAATCAGACCGGGAACGTCAGCAACGACGAAGGACTCCCCCGACTTGGCCCGCACGACGCCCAGGTTGGGGACGAGCGTGGTGAAGGGGTAGTCCGCGATCTTGGGACGAGCCGCCGAGAGGTGCGCGATGAGCGAGCTCTTGCCCACCGAGGGCATGCCCACGAGGGCAGCATCGGCCATGAGCTTCATCTCGAGCTCGATCCAATGGTCAACGGCCGGCTCGCCCTTCTCGGCGAAGGCGGGAGCACGGCGGACCGAGGTGACGAAGTGGATGTTGCCACGACCACCCTGTCCACCAGGCGCGACCACAACGCGCTCGCCTGGCTGAGTGAGGTCTGCGAGGTCGAAGACCGGCTGCATGGTGGCAGGGTCGAGCTCACGCACAACCGTGCCCATGGGCACACGGAGAACGAGATCTTCTCCATCTTTGCCGTGCTTGCGGGCGCCTTGGCCATGCGTGCCGCGCGTAGCACGGAAGTGATGCTTGTAGCGATAGTCGATCAAGGAGGACAGCTGGGGGTCGCACTCGAGTACGACGCTACCGCCGTTGCCGCCGTCGCCACCGTCGGGGCCACCCTTGGGCACGAAGGCCTCACGGCGGAAGGACATGCAGCCCGCGCCGCCGTCGCCACCCTTGACGTTGATGTGACAGAGGTCAGTAAAGGTTGAGGTGGGCACGGAGCCCTCCCATTCTCTTAGAAGGTATACCGAGTAAATGGTAACGCAAGGCCCCCAACCAAACAGTGACATTTCGGGGCGGTTATTGTCACAGAATGGCTGGGCGCAGGCAGTCGCACCTCCCCACCAAATAGTGACATTTCGGGCCGTTTTTTGTCACAAAATGGCTGAGGGGGCCGCTTGAGGACCTTCGTGCGGGAACAGAAAAAAGGGCCCCGCCTTGGCGAAGCCCTCTCTTACATGCGACTTTGTGTCTGCAGCGACTAAGCGGTGCGGACGTGCACGTAGTGCTTGTTGCTCTTGGTGAACTCGACAACACCGTCGGCGAGCGCGAACAGGGTGTCATCCTTGCCGCGACCCACGTTCTCACCGGGGGTGAAGTGGGTGCCACGCTGACGGACGATGATCTGGCCCGTCTTGATGGCCTGACCGCCGTAAATCTTGACGCCGAGACGCTGAGCGTTGGAATCGCGCCCGTTGCGCGAGGAGCCGAGGCCCTTCTTATGTGCCATGTTGGTACCTGCCTAACTTTCTTTGGGACGGACTACGCGCTGGGAAGCGAGGTAACCTTGACCTTCGTCAGATACTGACGATGGCCCTGGGTACGATGATAGCGCTTGCGCTTCTTGAGCTTGAAGACGAGAACCTTCTTGTCCCTGAACTGCTCGATAACCTCGGCAGAGGCCTTGGCGTTGGAAAGCTCGTCAGCTGCGACGACCTTGCCTGCGCCGTCGGCAAGCAGGAGGACGTCAAGCTCGACCTTGTCGCCAGGCTCTGCCTCAAGCTTCTCGACGTCGATGACGTCACCCTCGGCAACCTTGTACTGCTTGCCACCAGTCGATACGATAGCGTACATATCTAACCCTTCATTGCTGATTGACTGCAACAGCCCGAAATCTTACTCCCAAGCGCCTACGCCGTCAATGACCACGAGAAAGACAGGTCGAAAGGCTCCATAAGACCCCCATTTTCCTCGTGCCATTGTCCACAGCGACAAACCCGTTGAGAAGCACGCATTGCCCCCGCCAAAGGCTCCGTCGCGAAGGCCGCATCCAAAAGAACCGCAGGTCGGAGCGCCCCTAGGTTAGAAGAATGGGTCTTGAGCCCCAGCGAGACGCCCCATGGCTCGTCATGTGTCTCCCAAGAGACGAGCGTGGTTTCAGTTTCGATGCTGCGTTGTTTTTCTCCACGCATAAAATCAATTTTGCCCGCGCGCTTGACGCAAGCGATGCCCTCCTCAAGGCGAGCGGCGTCAAAGCCCTCCCCTCTCAGCTCGATCTGCCAGTCGCTGCGATCGAGCCAAGCCTCGAGAGCCGCAAGCTTGCGCGGCACGTAGGCGCAGCGCTCGGGACCGAGTGCCGTGGGCGAGGCGGCCTTCAGGCGAGCCAGGGCCTCAGCCGTGTCAAGCTCCTCGGTGAGCGTAAGGTCGAAGTACTCCCCCGTCGAGAAGGCTCCCACGGGAAGGGCCTGCGAGAATTGCACGCGCATGCGCTTGGCGAAGCCGTTTCCCACCGAGAAGGGCAGGCCGGCGCGGCGGATGGAGCGCTCGATGGTATTGATGACCTCCAGGTGGCCCAGATAGGCCAGGCGGCCGTCCTTGTGAAAGGCCACGCGCAGGCGGAAAAGCTCATCGGCCACAGCGATCACCCACCAAGTTGTTGTTGACGCCCAGGGTCGGGCAGACACCGCAGCCCGTGCAGCTCGTGCGCGTGCAGTCGTCGGTAGTCACGCCATCGGCCGCACGGTGCCACTCGCGCTTGAGGAAGTCCTTGGAGACGCCCGGCGAGGTGTGCTCCCAGGGCAGGCGCGCGTCGAGGTCGTAGGGCTCGGCGGCCAGCTCCTCTAGGTCGATACCCATCGCGCGGCCCGCCTCGAGCCAGTGCTCGTAGTCAAACTGGTCAGTCCAGGCATCGAAGCGGCAGCCCCGCTTCCAGGCACCATAGACAAGGTCAAAGCCCGCACGGCCCATCTTGGAAAGGGCCGCCTCGACCACCGACACTTGGGCGTCGTGGTAGGAGATGTGGATGTCGCGGTCGCGGTTGGCGCGAATCATGAGGTCCTGGCGACGACGCACCTCCTCGATGGGAAGCTGGCCGCACCACTGGAAGGGCGTGTAGCACTTGGGCACGAAGACCGAGCAGGACACCGAGACGGACACGCCGCTCTTGTAGCCGCGCCCCACCACCTCGCGACCGATCTCGAGCACGCGACGGGCGGCTGCGGTGATGGCGAGCACGTCATCGTCGGTCTCGGTGGGAAGGCCCATCATGAAGTAGAGCTTCATGCGACGCCAACCGAGCTCAAAGGCGTTGCGGGCGGCATTCTCCAGGTCTTCGCTGCAGACGTTCTTGTTGATGACGTCGCGCAGGCGCTGCGTGCCCGCCTCCGGCGCGAAGGTGAGGCCACCTCGGCGCGAACCCGAGACCGCCGCGGCCATGTCGACACCGAAGGAGTCGAGGCGCTGGGAGGGAATGGACACACGCACGCCCTTGCCCTCCAGGCGCTCATCGAGCTGGCGCAAGATCAGGGCGCACTGGGAGTGGTCGGTCGTGGAGAGCGAGGAGAGCGAGACCTCGTCGTAGCCGGTCGTCTCGAGTCCCTGCTCGGCAGCATCGACCACCTGCTCGATGGGACGCTCGCGCACGGGACGATAGGTCATGCCCGCCTGGCAGAAGCGACATCCGCGCGCGCATCCACGCAAGATCTCGATGGCCAGGCGGTCCTGCACGATGCCCATATAGGGCACCATCTTCTGCGGGATCGGGTCGGTCACCGAGAGGTCGGGAATGCAGCGCTTGTAGACCACCTCAGGAGCGTCGGTACCCGGCTTGGGAACCGCGTAGCCCCAGCGCGTGGAGCTCTCGTCCACCACCAGGTCATAGAGGGAAGGCACGTAGACGCCCTGCACGCGCGAAAGGTCGAGCAGGATCTGCGCGCGGCTCTTGCCTGCGGCGCGACCGTCGCGCACCACATGCGAGGCATCGACGATCTCTCCCTCGCCGTCGCCGAGAAGAACCGCGTCGAACATGGCGCAGAGCGGCTCGCAGTTCCAGGCGGAGGGCCCGCCAGCGAAGATGATGGCGTCGTCCTCGTCGCGCTCGTCGGCACGGACGGGAATGCCCGCGAGGTCAAGGGTCTCGATGATGTTGGTGGCGATCATCTCGTGGGCAAGGGTGAAGCCCACCACGTCGAAGGAAGCCACGGGAGAGGAGCTCTCCAGGGAAAGCAGGGGCACCTGCTTCTCGCGCATCAGGGCCGACAGGTCGATCCAGGGCAGGTAGCAGCGCTCGCAGGAGATGCCCTCGGCCGCGTTCAGCTCGTCGTAGAGAATGGCGAGGCCCAAGTTGGCCTGACCCACCTCGTAGGTGTCGGCATAGATGAGGCAGACGTGGAAGGGGCCGTCCTGCTCCTCAACGGCGCCCCACTCGTGATTGAGATAGCGTGCGGGATGCTCGACCGAGGCAAGCAGGGGCTCAAGCTCGGCATAGCGATCTTGTCTGGCGAGTCTCATCAGGCACCTGCCTGCAGGTCAGAGGCAGCCACGGGAATGATCATGCCGTCGGATGCCGCCGAGCGGCGCGCAGAGCGCTGCGCGATGGCGGAAGACGCCGAAGAGATGCCATCGGCAACGGTAGAGAAGAGCCCGCGCACAAGCGGGAAGGGTGCCTCACCAGCATCCTGGCGCTCATAGTGGTCAGCGATTCCCATGGCCATGACCGTCGTGCCGCCATAGGCGATGCCCGCGTTGACCACCATACCCAGATTGGGAAGCGTGTGCGCAGCCGTACGAGCGAGGGCACGGCAACCCAAGCCCGTCAGCACGACCGTCGCCAGCTCAAAGGCACGCTGAGGCGAGAGCTCACGACCATAGGCGGCCGAGATGTCGAGCGCCAGCTTGGCCTGA
>CAJOKK010000062.1 GCA_905235165.1 uncultured Atopobiaceae bacterium
GATCGACACCCCGATGGAGGCCCGCTTCATGGCCTCCGGTGGCATCCTTCCCTACGTCCTCGATCACCTGGCCTAAGAAAAGAACTGGCCCGTTATTGTCACTGAAAAGCGGCCCCGTCACGGCACCCAGCCATGGCGGGGCCGCTCGCCGTGCTCCGCTGCCCTGCCGCACTTCCTACCAAATAGTGACAATTCGGGCCGTTTTTTGTCACAAAATGGTGGCTGGGCGCCCCGGCCCACACCGGCGCCCCGAATCGGCACCTCGCCACGGCCCGCTGCGGCGTTCCGCCCCGGCCCTTCCTACCAAAAAGTGACAAATCGGGGCCGGTTTTGTCACAAAATGGTGGCTCGATCCGGCGCTCGTAACATTTCGTGACGTCTCTTGACCTGCCGAGATAGCTCGGCAATCGTATTTACCCCATGCCGAAAATGTGAAAAGAACTCCACACTGCTAAAATACACAAACTAGGTATGCAGAACTAATTGTCGCTTCACCGCGACGTGGTTAGGAGCTTGGTAGCATGGGTTTTTTCGCCGATCCGCTCTATGAGCCTTCATATCAACTCGTTGGCGACGAGGTCGCCGTCTTCACTACCAGCAAGGGTACGATTCGCGTTGCCCTTGACACTGCTGGCGCACCGCGTCACGCGGCCAATCTCTGCGAGCTTGCCTCGGCGGGCTTCTATGATGGCCTCAAGTTCCATCGCTATGTTCCCGGCTTCGTCATCCAGGGTGGCTGCCCCAACACGCGCGATATGACGCCCGAGCAGGTTGCCGCTGGTAGGCCGGGCCCCGATGGCCAGCCTGGCACGGGTGGCCCTGGCTATCGCATTCGCCAGGAGTACACCTCTAACCCCAACAACAGTCACGAGAACGGCGCGCTCGCCATGGCACGCAGTCAGGATCCGGATAGCGCCGGATCTCAGTTCTACTTCTGTTTGGGACCCCAGCACATGCTCGACTCGGGTTACACTGTCTTTGGTTCCACCATCGACGGCCTTGATGTCATCTCCGCGCTGCGTGCCGGCGACGTCATCGAGTCTGTGCGAATCGACCACCAGTAAGAACACGCGATAACTAGACCATATACACAGTTGCAACGTTCTTCAAAAGCGACACGACACGAGGAGCAACAGTGAACCAACAGGCATTCGAAGCAGGTAAGGCAGCATATCGCCGTGGCGACGTCAACGGGGCCATCGAGGCCCTGCAGCAGGCGAAGCTTCCCGGCGAGGTCGCGGGTAGCGTAGACCACCTCATGGGCAATTGCCTCATGAAGCTCGGCCGCTACGACGAGGCCGCTACCGCTTACGGTGACGCCCTGCGTGATACCTCGTATGGCAATACGGGCGCTCTCGCCTGCAACCGCGGCCGTGCCCTGCTTGCCGCCAATCGTCCGCAGGAGGCCATTGCCTCTCTCACCATGGCCACGAAGGATCCCAGCTATCCCACGCCCTACAAGGTGCAGATCGCGCTCGGCAACGCCTACCTCAAGGTTGGCAACGCTCGCGACGCTGGCGTGGCCTTCCGTAACGCCGCGATTGACGAGACCAACCCCGATCCCTCGCATGCCCTGCGTAGCCTCGGCTCCTGCTTCATGCAGATGGGCCGTTCCGTCGACGCCGTTGAGGCCTACCGCACGGCGCTCGACTTCTCCACGCCCCAGGCCGACCAGAATGCCATCTATGCCGACCTCGGCTTGGCCTATGTCTCGGCCAACCGCATGAACGAGGCGGTCGATGCCTTCAACCACGCCACCGCCGATGGCACCTATCGCCTCTCGGTCGAGGCCAACCTCGCTTATGAGGCCGCCCGCCGCGCCTCTAGCCACATTAACGCCGCGAGGCCGTCCGAGACCGACCAGTTCCTTGCGGCCGCCGGCTACGGTTCCGACATCGATCCGCTTGACCCGCTGGGGGAGTCCGGCCAGTTCATTCCTTCTCCCGAGGACACGGGCTTCTTCTCCATTAACGAGAAGGACCTCGTTGAGCAGGAGAAGCGCGAGCGCTCCAAGAGCCTTGGGCACCGTCTGCTCAAGTTCTTCCTCTTCCTGCTGGTCATCGCTGCGATCCTCGGCGCCGCTTGTGGCTACGGCTACTACAGCGGTTACGGTTGGCCGACGCAGGAGAACGTGACCAAGGACTTCTTCAAGAGCGGCGGAACCGATCAGGACCTTCTCTCCGCGAACCTCACCGCTTCGCAGAAGAACGAGATCATCAACGTGGTGCCGGCCTCCTCTACCAACGTCAAGGTGACGGGTGTCGACCGCGCTATGGCTACCACCAAGGTCTACTGCACGGCGGCGCTCTCTGCCGGTGGCGAGCAGGCCTATGAGGTTGGCCTTTCCCGTTCTGGCTTTGGCTGGAAGATTGACTCCATTGAGGTCGATTACCCCTCGCAGGACGGTGAGGACCCCGTGCTGAGCAACTCCTCCTCTGAAAGCCCTGTGACCGCAACGCCCACCAACACCGAGACCCCTGCGGCTGACGCGGCCCAGAACGCTGCGGAGCCTGGCGCTGAGCAGCCTTCTGAAGAGGGCACGCCTTCCGAAGAGGGTACGCAGGAGCAGAGTGAGGAGTCTGATGACGGTGCCGTAAACTACGACGAAGGCACCGCCAGCGAAGAGTAAGCTTAACTAGAGGCAGCAGAACAACGAGGCAGCAATGCCTGCGTGACAGGATTGGAAGCCATGTCACTTATAGATACGCTCTTTGGTGAATACGACGGCGACCTCGCCATCGACCTTGGAACAGCAAATACGCTCGTGGCCGCCCGTGGCCAGGGCATCGTGCTCAATGAGCCCTCAGTTGTCGCTATCGACAAGAGCGAGGACCGCGTCCTCGCCGTTGGTGCCGACGCAAAGCGCATGATCGGTCGTACCCCCGGTTCGATCATCGCCGAGCGCCCCCTGAAGGACGGCGTCATCGCCGACTTCGACGTCACTGAGGTCATGTTGCGCTACTTCATCGAGAAGGCTCGTGGCGCCCGTCGTTACCCCTGGTCGCCGCGTCCGCGCGTCGTCGTGTGCGTCCCCTCGGGCGTTACCTCCGTCGAGAAGCGCGCCGTCTTCGAGGCAACCATCTCCGCCGGCGCTCGCCAGGCCTACCTCATTGAGGAGCCCATGGCCGCAGCCATCGGCGCTGACCTTCCCATCGAGGATCCTACCGGCTCCATGGTCGTTGACATCGGCGGCGGCACCACCGAGGTTGCCGTTATCGCCATGGGCGGCATCGTCGTCTCGCAGTCCATCCGCACGGCGGGCGACGAGTTCGACCAGACCATCCTTGAGCACGTCCGCGAGGCCTATAACCTCTCCATCGGCGAGCGAACCGCAGAGGACATCAAGATCAAGGTCGGTTCCGCGGCCCCGCTGGCCGAGGAGCTTGACGTTGAGGTCAACGGCCGCGACGTCATGAGCGGCCTTCCCAAGACGGTTCGTATCGAGAGCGAGGAGATCCGCCGCGCCCTCGACAAGCCGCTTGACTCCGTTACCAAGGCGGTCAAGGACGCGCTCGACGTGACGCCTCCCGACCTTGCCTCCGACCTCATGTATTACGGCGTTCTGCTCACGGGCGGCGGCGGTCTTCTCCGTGGCCTCGACCAGCGACTTCGCGAGGAGACGGGCGTGCCGGTCAACGTGAGCCCCACTGCGCTCGAAAACGTCGTCATCGGCTGCGCGAAGGTCCTTGAGGCCAACGCGCTCTCCGGTGGGTTCGTCCAGAGCGCTACCTCTTAGGGCGCGAGCGCATGGCGCTGACAGGAAAGGGAACGACCAATCGTTCCAACCTCCGTCGAGGAGATCAACAAACAGGCGGGCGGGCGTTGACCATCGCGGTCTCCGTCTCGCTCGTTCTTATGATTGCCAGTACCCAGCCGGCCACGTCGGGCATCTTCACGGGTGCCCGTAACGCCTTCCAAACCGTTACCATGCCGATCAGGCTCGCTGGCTCGCTGGTGTCGGCCCCCTTCAATGCCTTTGGCAACGTCGTCCACAACCTGACGACCGACCAAGAGTCCCTCTCTGACCTCCGCAAGGAGAACGAGGAGCTCACGGCCCGTAACGCCGAGCTCGAGGAGGCGGCCCTTTCTACCGAGCGCCTCGAGAGCCTGCTCAACCTCAAGAACACCTACTCGCTCACCTCTACGGGTGCGCGCATCATCTCGGGTTCTTCCGACTCTTGGTCCGCCACGGTCGAGATCGACAAGGGCACGACCTCGGGCATAGCCGTCGGCATGCCGGTGACCGACTCCGCCGGCGTCATTGGCCAGGTCATCGAGTGCGGTCCCATCACCTCGCGCGTCCGTCTCATCACTGACGAGAACTCCGGCGTCTCGGCCATGGTCCAGCAGAGCCGTGCCCAGGGTGTGCTCAAGGGTTCTGCCACGGGCTCTCTGCGCCTTACGCTCATTCGCACCGACCAAACGGTCCAAATTGGCGACACGGTCATTACCAGTGGCTTGGGCGGCGTCTTCCCTAAGGGCCTGCCCCTTGGCAAGGTAACGAATGTCGAGAAGACCCCGGGCGCCCTCTACTACGAGATCGTCGTTGAGCCCATTTCTTCTGCGGCGACCCTCGAGGAGGTTCTTGTCATCACGGCCATCTCTGATGGCCAGCGCGCGACCTCGGACGACATCGCCGAGGCCGATAACCAGGACAAGTCGGCCTCTTCCGCCGTAAGCACCCCCGCGCCAGCCGAAGAGCCTACGGAGGAAGAGTAATGGCCGCCATGAATCGTGAAGCCTTCAGGAGGGGAGGTCGAACATGCAGGTAAAGGATAGAAACCGCTCTGCTCGTAGCATCGCCACTCTGGCGATCGTCTCTCTCGTGCTGCAGCTCGGCTTTGCCCCCTCCCTTGTTCTTGGGCAGGGCCATCCGAACTTCGCCTTCATCTTTGTTGGCATCATCGCCCTCTCCATTGGTGGTCGCACGGCTGTGACCTGCGGCTTCTTTGCGGGCTTGCTCTTTGACCTCTCGTCTACGGGCCCCGTTGGCCTCTGCAGCCTGCTCTTCTCCCTGGCCGCCTACATTCTGGGAATCGAGCTTCGTGACCGCGTTAGCGAAGAGCCCATGATGACGCTCATTCCCTTCTCGGTCGCGACCCTCTGCGTCGCCCTTTGCTACAACATCTCGATGGTTGCCTTTGGGGCAAGCAACTCGCTTCTGGAGGCGCTGGTCTTCAGGGCCTTGCCCACGACCTTGCTTACCGTCCTGTGCTACCTGCCTTACCTGTTCATCGTCAGCCTGGCGCACGGAGGCTCTCAGCGTCCGAACACCCCGATGAAGTCGCGTAATCGCTACACCCTCGGAAACCGGTAGGGTAGGGCACATGCAGGTTACACTTGCCATACTCGGCATCATCGTCGCGGCGGCTCTGCTCGTTGTCGTTATCCACCGTCGCAACAAAGGCACTGATGGCTTCAAGCTCGATATCGGTAATGCCGCACCGACGGCTGCCGGTGGCTCTGACACGTCTTCCGAGAAGACCTTCCATAGCCGCCTCATCGGCCTGAGCATCTTCTCGGGAATCAGCCTCGGCGTGCTTGCCCTGCGACTCTTCTTCATGCAGATCATCGCCTCGGAAGATTACGCCGAGCAGGCTGAGTCTAACCGCACGCGTACCGTCACCACGATGGCGCCGCGCGGCCGCATCCTCGACCGCAATGGCTCCGAGCTCGTCTCCAACCGCCCGTCCCTCACCGTCGCGGCAAGCGTGGACGTGCTGGACAACGATATCGAGATGCAGCTTCTCGCCAACCTCCTCGGCATGCCCCTCCTTGCCGTTCGACGCAAGCTGCAAGACCAGAACGAGTCGGCCCAGTCCAAGAGGACCTTGGCCGTTGACGTGTCGCGCCGCGTCGTTGCCTTCATCGACGAGCATCCCTATCTCTTTGATGGCGTTGAGGTGCAGGAGCGAACCGTTCGTCTCTATCCTAACGGTACCTTGGCGGCACATGTGGTGGGCTATACGGGCACCATCAGCCAGGAAGACCTTGAGTGGAGCGAGGATCCTCGCAACAACAGCGGCATGCGCTACAACGCCGGTGACATCGTGGGACAGGCCGGCATCGAGCGCGAGTATGAGTCGGTCTTGCAGGGCATTCGCGGAGAGCAGGTCGTCTACGTCGACGCCTACGGCAGCGTGCTCTCAAGCTCGTCTTCCATCGAACCGCAGAGTGGTTCCGACGTGGTGCTGACCATCGACGCGAACGTACAGCGCATGGCAGAGCAGTCGCTTGAGCGCGTCATCAAGCAGGTCAACTCCACGGGAAACCGTGAGTGCGACGCGGGTGGCGTGGTTGCCATCGACGTCACCAATGGCGAGGTAATCGCCCTGGCCAGCGCCCCGACCTACAACCCCAGCGTCTTCACGGGCGGCATCTCTGATGACGACTGGGAGCGCCTGAGCTCGGAGGACAGCGCAAGCCCGCTCATGAATCGCGTGGTCTCTGGCTTGTACCCCTCGGCTTCCACCATCAAGCCCCTCGGCGTGCTGGCGGCCCTCGACCACAAGATCGCCGCGGGTGACAGCTCCTACAACTGCACTGGCTTCTGGACCGGCTTCGGAGAAGACTCGGGCCAGTATTGCTGGAACCACTACGGTCACGGCATCATGAACCTGCAGACGGGCATCACCTACTCCTGTGACGTGGTGTTCTACGAGATTGGTAAGGGCTTCTACCTGTCGGATAACCCCGAGGGCCTGCAGGAGACCTATCGCAAGTGGGGCCTTGGTTCCAAGACGGGCATCGACCTGCCCTCCGAAGAGAGCGGCCGCGTGCCCGACGCCGAGTGGAAGTGGAACTATTGGGACACCTCGCCCGACGACGTGCGCCAGTGGCAGGGTGGCGACAGCACCAACCTCGCCATCGGCCAGGGCGACATCCTCGTGACGCCCCTGCAGATGTGCTGCGTCTATGCGGGCCTGAGCACGCGCGGCACCATCTGGAAGCCGCACCTGCTCAAGAGCGTTCGTTCCGCCACGGGCGCGGGTACTGTCATCGAGCACACTCCCGAGCTGCTCTATTCCATCGAGGAGCCCCCTCCCTTCTTCGATATTGTGATCAACGGCCTCAAGGGCGTGATCTACGAGGAGTCTCCGGCACAGGCTGCCCACTTCGTCAACATGGCCGAGACCGTTGCCGGCAAGACCGGTACGGCAGAGCGAGCGGGACACGAGCCGACGGGCTGGTTCGTCGCCTTTGCCCCGGTCGAGAACCCCAAATACGCCGTCGCCTGCATGATCGAGCAGGGCGGCTTCGGTAGCACCAGCGCCATGTACGTTGTGCGTGACGTCCTCGGTGCCCTGTACAACGAACCCGACACCTCTACCGCCGTCGACGCGACGGGCGCGAGGTAGCTGAAAGGAGGAGGCCATGCCTGCAAGTGACTTTTCGAGCATATCGGGACAGCGCCCCCTCAGGGCTGGTGCGCCTCAGACGGAGGCGCAGGTTCAGCGCCGCTCTCGTGGTGGCATCCATGAGTGGTTCTACCTGCCCCAGCTCATTCCGGCCCTGCTCTTGATCGCCTTTGGCTCCCTGGTGCAGTGGTCCGCCTCGCTCAATATCGTCGAGGCGAACTTCCCGCGTCACATCATCGGTGTTGTCTTGGGCTTTGGCGCCCTCTGGTTCATGCGCTGCTACGACTACCGTGCCTTCTCTGGCATGGCGCGACCCCTGCTGATCCTCGACTGCCTGATGATGGTCATGCCGCGTATCCCGGGCTTGGGCATGTCGGCAAACGGCATTACCGGTTGGGTGAAGATCCCGCTCACCCCGATTGCCTTCCAGCCCTCTGAGCTCGGCAAGATCTTTACCATCTTCGTCTTGGCGTCGGCTTGTGCCGATTACAACGGCCGCATCGATTCCTTTAAGGACTACGTGAAGCTCTGCGCGACGCTGCTTTTGCCCTTCTTCCTCATCTTGGTCCAGCCTGACCTGGGAACCGGCCTCATCGTGCTGGTGGTCGGCGCGGCCATCATCATCGTTGCGGGCGCCAAGTCAAGTTGGGTGTGGGCTACCATCCTGCTCATCGTGGCGGGCTCAACCTTTGCCATCGTCACCTCGATGACGCCGGGCATCCCGCACATCTTCAAGGAATACCAGCTGAGCCGTCTGATCGTCTTCGTGGACCCCTCGGTTGACCCGAGCGGTATCGGCTACAACCTCCA
>CAJOKK010000063.1 GCA_905235165.1 uncultured Atopobiaceae bacterium
ATATCGTCTGTCCGAGCGAGCGGAGCGAGCGAGTCCCGCAGCTGCCGCGCCGAAGCGACGAACGCCCTTGCCGCAGAGTTCACGCGAGGCCTTCCGCCCCGCCCCCTCCGCTCAACATCAAAAGTGAAATGAGTCAAAAAGGACTACGGTAACTGACTCACTCGCCGCTTCTAGCCCTCAAAGGGCACTACGCCTGCCACGGCATCCTCCAGCTTGAGCTCAGCCTCGCCATTATCCATATCAAGCAGACGGTACTTCCAGTTTCCCATGCCAAGCTCGTGCATGTACTCGAGCTGACGAAGCCCGTGGCGCGACTCAATACGCTCAACGAGGTCGTGGTTATGCACCAAGCCGGCATTGGTCATGGCATACACCAGGTCGACGCAAGCGCTGTCGATGGCGCAGATGTCGAGCGAGGCCAAGATTCCCACGTTGGGCGTAACCACCGGAGCCGCAGCCAAGCCCTCGCAGTCACAGCTCACCGACATGTTGCGCATCACGTTGACATACACCACATGCTCGCCAAAGTGGTCAATCGTCGCCTTGGTCGACTCGCTGATCTTCTCCATCAGCTCCTCTTCGGCAACCGACCACTGCTCGCCCCACGTGCGTCCGTCGTCGTGCGTCTGGGCATGAATCCACTTCTTTCCTTCCTTGCCCGTCGCGCAACCGATGCCGATATTCTTGTTTGAGCCGCCAAAGCCGCCTGCCACGTGGCCTTTGAAGTGCGTGAGCGTGAGCATGGAGTCGTAGTTGGGAAGGTGCGAGCCCACGGCCATCGTGTCAAACCACTTGCCACCCTCAACCGGCCACTCCACGAAGCCCTCAGAGTCGGTGATGTCCACCGGACAGAAGGTCCAGCCGTTGACCTCAAGGGTCTTGAGGTGCTTCTCGGTCGTGTCGCGATCGCCCTCATAGTAGGTGTTGGTCTCGATGATGGTCGCGTCGGGGAGGTCGGCCTCCACGAGCTGCTTCACCCAAGCGGAGGGAATGATGTTGGGGCCGTGCTGCTCTCCGGTATGCAGCTTGATGGCCACCTTGCCCGTAAGCTGCGGCGCGACCTTGGCAACTGCTCTGCGCAGGCCTTCAGGCGAGATATCGCGCGTAAAGAAGACATCAGAAGCTTCTCCGTCACGCTGGTCGAAGGGAATGTAGTGGCTGCCATCACCCGCGGGGTTCGCATCGTGGATAGACATGGTTTCCTCCTCAATCGCATCAAAAAGGACACCACCGATGATAATGCGCTGAGGGCCTTAGCAAATCGGGATGCCGTGACCTTTTACGAAGATGGCGAGAAGGACGGCCATCATTAACGCCACTGATGATGCCCCTCTGATTCGTTCGTCCAATCGGCCAAGTAGCCGCGCTGGCTGATGGCACGCAAGACCGCATCCTTCGATTTTGTTGAGTACTCGATGTCCTTGAGGTAGAGGCGAACAGACGCCTTCACGCCATTGGCGGTCGAGCCAACAAAGCGCACCTCCGTGTGCTTCTTGCCACGATAGCCGCGGTCATCGAGTGCCTCATCCGCAAGGCGCTCGATGTCACTTGCCACGAGGTCAAGGTCGAGGCCCGGCTTGATGTCGCATTCAAGCAGGTAGCGATCGGAGGTGTCGCCCAGCAGGTAGCGATAGGAACTGCTCGTTACCAAGGAGTTGGGAATCACATAGTGATTGCCATCCTGGTCGCGCAGGGTCACCTGGCGCCAGCTCACGTCGATGACCTCACCTCGAACGTTGTCCATCTCGATATGGTCTCCCACCGAGAGCAGGCGGCTGCTCACCACCTCAAGACCCGAGAAGGCATTCTTGATAAGCCCTTGCAGGCCGAAGGTAACGATAAGGGTCGTGATACCCAAGGCCTGGGCCACGCCATCAAGCTTCACGTCAAAGACGTTCTCGCCGATGTAGTAGACGACCATGATGCCCACGGCGGCGCGGGCAATGTTGGTCACGATGCTGAGCTCCCCCACCGAAGATGACCTCAGCAGCTTTTGTAGGACCTTTGTCACGTAATGAGACAACACGCAGCCAACAAGGACGGCGAGGATAATCTCAATAATCGATGCCCACTGCGGTCCGATCGCCATTTGCAACGATCGATCAGCTGAGCTGCCAAACCACTCCACTGTTCCTCCCGCTAATCGCAACGCTGACGCCTGACGAGCTCGGCGAAGAGCCCGTCTCGCTCAATGAGCTCCTCGTAGGTGCCCTCCTCCGCAATACGGCCCTCGCTGAGAACGAGGATGCGGTCGCATTCGCGAACCGTCGAGAGGCGGTGCGCGATGACGACGCGCGTGCACTTGAGGCCGGCGAGCGAATCGGTCACGTGCTTCTGCACGATGTTGTCGAGGGCGCTCGTGGCCTCATCGAGCAACACGATACGCTTGTTGCCGCACACCGCGCGCGCAATCATGATGCGCTGGCGCTGACCACCAGAAATGCCGCCACCGCCTTCTGACAGCACGGTCTGCATGCCCATGGGCATGCGCCGGATGTCCTCAGCAATACCGGCGATCTCCGCCGCCCTCCAAGCATCATCAATCGTGGCGCCTGGTGCGGCAATGACGATGTTAGAGAAGATGTCACCATTAAACAGGTCGCCGTCCTGCATGACCATGCCGATACGACGACGAAGCGACCTCAGGTCAACCTTGCTCACGTCGTTGGCGCCGTAGAGGATATTACCTCCCTGCGGAGTCTCGAAGCCGAGCAGCAGGCGCATGATCGTAGACTTGCCGCTACCACTCTCGCCCACGATGGCCACATACTCCCCCGGCTCGACCTTGAAGGAGAGGTCCTTAAGCACATAGGGAGAGGATTCGCTGTAGCGGAAGGAAAGGTGGGAGACCTCGATGTTTCCGTTCACATGGCTTACCGCCGGCTTGGCGCTATCGATCTCGGGCGAGCAGGTCAGGATGGGCTCGACCATCTTGAACATGGGACGCACCTGGGCAATCTGGGTAGACATGGACGCGAGCATCATCAAGGCGGCAGAAACTTGGCCAAAGGCCACGTTAAAGGCCATGTAGTTCGCAACGCTCATACCGCTCATGCCCGCGAGGTAATAGATGACGACCAGGCCAAAGCCGCCAATGCTCGCGACGATGGTAGGCAGGGTGCGCACTACAAAGGGAAGGCCGTACTCGGCATAGGAATACTTGGAGTAGCTCGCCGCCCACTTCGCGAAGGCGCGATTCTCGGCACCCGCGATCTTGATCTTCTGGATTCCGTTCAGCAGGGCAGTCACCAGACCAGACACGTCGGCTCCCGCCTCCATCGCCATGCGTTGACGACGGGCAGAGATCCTCGAGACGAGAATCATCACAAGCGCCTGCAAGAAGACGATGATCAGCGCAGGAGCGGTCAGGACCGATGCGTATACGCCAATCTGGAAGAAGTAGGCCAGGGACAGAAAGAGCGTGAGGCACGAGCCGAGCAGCAGGTTGGTGAGCAAGTCCATCAGAAGGGTCGCGCGCTCAACGCGATCGGCGAGGTTGCCCGATTCGTACTCCTTGAAGAAGGAGGTTGGGAGCAGAAGGACGCGCGAGAAGACCGACGCCTCAATTGAGGAGTGGAGCTTTACCGACACACGGCTCATAACGATGCTTCTGCAGATGTTGAAATTGATCGTCGAGATGCTCACGCCCGCGAGCAGGGCAGCAATGGGCGCGATCAGGTTGACCTGACCACTGGGAATCACCGTAGAAAAGACCAGGCCATTGAGCCATGCGGGCAGCAGGCCCACCAAGGTCGTGGCGAGCGCGGTCAAGAAGATACGCAGGTAGTCGCTGCGATCGAACACATGGAAAATGAATCTCACAAGATCGGACAGGGAAAGCGAGCCGGCGGGAAGCGGGCGATAAAACAGAATGGCCCAGGTGTCTATGTGCTTGGCGACCTTCTTGCCAACATGGACCTTCTCGCCACTTTTGGGATCGTGGTAATAGCGACCACCAAAGGTATCCGGAAGCAGGGCGATGGGCTCGCCCGTGTCGAGGGTGCCGAGAAGGGCGCCGATGGCATCTTTGTACCAGGCTCCCTCAAGGCGCACCTTGCGATACATTGTTCCCGACGGTCGGCACAGGCACTCAAGGCGAGCGTCAAGGTCCGTGACGTCATCAGGGGCCTCGCCCGGCTCTGCGCCCACATAGCGCAGGCAGGTGAGAATGGCTCCATCCCGCATCTCGAGGTCCGTCGGCTTGAAGACGGGCATCGCGGCCTCGTCCATAACGCTTGCGGCAAGCCCGTTATAGCTCCGGTCGAGCAGGTCAGCCTCGATGCGCTGACGTTCCTCGATCTGTGACATGAGAATCTTTGCCATGGCCATCACGCATCCCTTACGAGCTTGGCATAGGCTCCGTCTAGACCCATCAGCTCGGAATGGCTACCGCGCTCGACAACCTTGCCGTTGTCCAGCACGATGATCTCGTCGCAGTCACGAATGGTCGAGAGGCGGTGCGCAACGACGATGCAGGTGATGCCGCGATCACGGATACGTTTGATGACGTCGGCTTCGCAACGCGCGTCAAGCGCACTCGTCGCCTCGTCCAAGATGACGATCGTCGGGTCTTGCGCCAAGACGCGGGCGATCTCGATTCGCTGCAATTCTCCGCCAGAGAAGTTGCGACCACCCGGGAGGATCCTGCTCGAATAGCCACCCTCACGTTCAAGGATCGCCCGATGGATGCCAGAGTCGCGACATGCCATGACGACCTCGTAATCCTCGATCGTGCGGTCCCAAAGCTTGACGTTCTCGCTCACCGTATCGTCAAAGGTAACGATCTCTTGGTCAACGACCGCCAGGGAGGCTCGCAGCACGGCGAGCGGCACGTCAGAAATGGGCGTGCCGTCAAAGCGCACCTCTCCAGACCAGGGACTATACAGGCCCGACACCAGACGGCCAAGGGTAGACTTTCCACTTCCCGAACTACCCACGAGAGCCACCCACTGCCCCGACTCAAGGTGCAGGTTGAAGTTCTCGATGAGCGGATCCTCAAGGGGAGAATAGCCAAAGCTCACGTTCTCGAGGTCAATCTCTCCCCTAAGCTTCTCACGGCCAAAGAGCGTCGTGGCGCCGTCCTCGCCCTCGAAGTCTTCGGGGGTATCGCACTCGTAGCGCATGACGTCTTCAACGCGCTCGATTTGAGTCTGCGTCTCCTGCACCGACTGGCCCAGCGTGATGAGCTGCTTCACCGGCGACATGAAGCTGCCGAGAAAGCCCTGGAAGGCCAGGAGCGAGCCGGGGGTGAACTCCTGGTTCAAGATGAACCAGATACCCAAGATCAACACCGTGAGGTTTCCCAGCGAGTCAACAAGCTCCGGAATGGAACCCAGATAGGAGTTGACCGAGGCCATGCGCATGGAGCCGTCGCAGTAGTTGGCCTGGAAGCCCGCCCAGCGCTGGAAGTAGCCAACCTCCGCTCCGGCCGCCTTGATCGTCTCGATCATGTCGATGCCGTAGACCGAGGTGGCATAGAGCTTGCCGGCGTCGGTAACCATGGAGCGGGAGATGTTGACGCGCTGGCGCGAGATGAAATGCGCCGTTACGGCGTTGATGATCACGCTGACGATTCCGACCACCGTGAGCAAGACGCTGTAATCCAACATGATGGCAAGGTAGAGAACGAGCATAACGATGTTGATAAGCACCGGCCCCAGCTGTCCCACCAAGGTGAAGACGATGGTCTCATTGGCAGCCTGGCGCTGTTGGAGGTCACCGACCATGCGCTGCTCGTAGAAGACGACGGGCAAATGCAGGAGGTGACGCATAAAGCGAGACGACGCGACAACGGCGATCTTGCCCTGGATGCGGACGAGGTAGAAATCCCGTATGAACCCCACGATCATGGATAGCGTTGTGGACAGCAACATGACGCCAACAAGCAGGAGCAGCCATTGCGAGGCGCCGCCATCGAGTATGCGGTCGAGAAAGACACGGCTCAGAGACGTGTTGAGGATCGTGAGCAAGGAAGTGATTGCCACCGTCAACATGACGAAGGCCATGGCAGGCCCAAGCCCCTTGAGGTACCTCCTTACGACCTTGACATGGTCGGTCCTCTCGCCACCTGGTTGGAAGTCTTCTCCCTTCTCGAACACGAGGACAACGCCTGTAAAGGACTTATCGAAGTCCTCGATCTTTACGCGCACCTGCCCACGGGCGGGATCGTTGATGTAGGCGTACTTGCCTCGAAACCCACGAAGCACGACAAAGTGGTTGAAGTTCCAGAAGAGGATGCAGGGAAAGGTGCCCTTCTCTCGCAGTGCCCTGGTGGAGAAGGACATCCCCTTTGCCTTGAGGCCGTAGCTGCGAGCGGCGCGCAAGATGCTGACTGCCTTGCTGCCATCTCGAGAGACGCCGCAATCGCAGCGAAGGACCTCGAGCGGAACCCATCGCCCGTAGTAGGCCAAGATCATGTCGAGACAGGCGGCACCACATTCCAGCGCCTCCATCTGCATTACCTGGGGAACTCGCACTACGTTTCTAGCCATGGTTCTTGTCCAAGATAAGGGAGATGGGTGCCACGCGCTCGGTTGTGATGTTGACGGTCAAAGGCACCCCAGGCTCAGAATCAATGTAGTCGGTAAAGGTCACCACATACACCCACTCATCCTTGATAAGGGCATAGGCCAGATAATCGTTTCCCAGGAGCTTGCTAACCTCTTCGCGCGAAAGCGGCGTAGGGCTCACCGAGGCAACCGAGGTGAAGGTGTCGTCAACGTAGGCATCGTCTCCCTCATTCAACTGAGCGACCTGATTAGGAGTGACAAGGCAGAGGGTCTCGCCATCGATGCTTGCACCTAACCCAGATATCGAGGCAGACACCGATCCGAAGAATCCCCAAGCAGCGAGCCCAATCAAAAGCGATATGACAGCCCCGAGCACCACCCAGATGCTCGGACTGATTACGTGCAGATACCTCTCAAGGTCATCCGGACTCTGCAAGTGGCTACGCGCCTCTTCGGTAAACATGTAAGAAGGATCGTCCGCCATGCGCTACCCCTCGCCTTCCACCGCTCCAAACAACGTACATAGACCTCTATGTTAGCTTGCCCTTATTTTCACCTCGGTCTTTTTCCCGCAGATGTAACTCCACAACGCTACAATCTTTTACTCACCAAATTCTTGGTAAATCTGCACAAGCTCTCAAGCAAGAAAGGAAAGCACATGTGGAGCATCAGCGACATCAAGCAAGAGGGGCGCAATGCCTTTAAGGCAAACTACTGGAACTGCGTGATTGCTGCCCTGATCTTGACCGTCATCTCGGGTGCCGGCGGCGGCGCGTACGCCAACAGCGTCTCCTCAAACGCCAGCAGCGCATCGACATCCAACGAAGGCGCGGCCTTCTACTTTGCCATCGTGGCGGCGAGCGCCCTCATCCTCCTGGCAAACCTGGCAGTCAGGGTCTTCCTGCTCAACCCCCTTGAGGTTGGCTGCTCGCACTTCTTCAGCAAGAACACCGAGGACAACACGGTTAGCCTCGGCCTCATCAAGGAAGGCTTCGGCGACTACGGCCGTATCTTCGGCACGCTGCTTCTGCGCGACATCTTCATCACCCTGGGCTGCATCCTGCTCCTCATCCCGGGCATCATACTGGCCTACTCCTATCGTCTCGTCCCCTACATCGTGGTGGACGAACCGAACCTCTCCGCGACGGAAGCGCTCAAGCGCTCGAAGGAGCTCATGTATGGCAACCGCTGGAAGTCCTTCCTGCTCGACCTCTCATTCATCGGTTGGCACATCCTCACCATCTTGACGCTCGGAATCCTTTCCTTCTTCTGGACGTCTCCCTACATGCGGAGCGCGGACGCCGTCCTCTATCGCACGCTGCTGAAAGAGCAGAACTAGACGTAAGACAACATGCGGGACGTGTTTCCCGAGCAGAACGAAAAAGGCAGGCTTCCTCACGGGAGCCTGCCTTTGTTTGTAAGCCTCTGTAAGGGCGGCGAAGTGTGGCCCTAAGGAGGGGAAGGGGGCGGGGAGGCTGAGGCTTGCCGCTGCGGCAAGGACGCTCGTCGCTCCGGCGCGGCAGCTGCGGAACTCGCTCGCTACGCTCGCTCAGACAGTCCTCGCTCCCGCCGCGCCTGCGCTCCTCACAGGCAAGCCTCAGCCTCCCCGCCCCCTTCCCCATCAGGGTCACGTTCGTTCGCTGAAGTCCTAACGACCGTCGCGAGAGCGAGAGGTCTGAATCATGCGGTTGATGGCGTTCACGTAGGCCTTTGCCGAGGAGACGATGATGTCGTTGTCGGAGCCGCGGCCGGTGTAGACCATGCCGTCGTCGGCGGTCACGCGCACCGTGACCTCACCGATGGCGTCGATGCCGCGCGTGATGGCCTTGACCGCGAACTCGGAAAGGTCGCCGTGGACGGCAACCACGCGGTCAATCGCCTTGTAGGCCGCGTCGACCGGGCCCGTACCCGTGGCGCTCACCACATGCTTGACGCCCACCTCGTCGGTGATGGTGGCCACGGCGGTCGGAACCAGCGGGTCGCCGCACTGGATCTGCAGGGCGTTGAGGGTATAGACCGCCGCAACGTCACGCTCGCGCTCCTGGATGATGGACTCGAGGTCCTCGTCGTAGACCTCCTTCTTCTGGTCGGCCATCTCGAGGAAGAGGTTGTAGATCTCCTCGAACTCCTCGTCGTCGAAGGTATAGCCAAGGTCGACGAGGCGATGGCGCAGCGCAGCGCGGCCGGAGCGTGCGGAGAGGATGATCTCGGAGCCCACGGCGCCCACGGTTGCCGGGTCCATGATCTCGTAGGTCTCACGCGCCTTGAGCACGCCGTCCTGATGGATGCCGGAGGAGTGGGCAAAGGCGTTTGCGCCGACGATGGCCTTGTTGGGCTGCACCGACATGCCCGTGATGCGGCTGACGAGGCGGCTTGCGCGCATGATCTCAGTGGTCTTGATGTCGGTGTAGGCGTCAAGCTCCTCGCCATGGAGCTTGATGGCCATGACGGCCTCCTCCAGGGAGGTGAGGCCAGCGCGCTCGCCAATCCCGTTGACCGCACACTCGATCTGGGTGGCACCCTTGCGAACGCCCTCGAGGGCAAGGGCGGTAGCGAGACCAAGGTCGTCGTGGGCGTGGATGGCCAGCGTGACCTTCTCGACACCCTTGGCGCGGGAAGCAACGGCCTCCACGAGCTGGGCCCACTCGTCAACCATGCAGAAGCCCGTGGTGTCGGCAAGGCTCACGACGGTCGCGCCCGCCTCGATGACGGCCTCGACTACGCGCACGAGGAAGTCGATGTCGGCACGACCGGCATCCTCGGCATAGAACTCGACGTCGTCAACGAGGGTCTTGGCATGCGCGACGGCCGCGACGGCGCGCTCAACGCACTCGTCTTCGGTGATGCCGAGCTTGCCCTTCAGGTGAATGGCGGAGACGCCCAGGCCGGTCACGATACGCGGACGCTTGGCCGTCTTCAGGGCCTCGGCGGCGCAGTCGATATCCTCGATGTTTGCGCGCGAGAAGGCCGCGACCACGCACTCATCGCCCACGAGTTGGCCAATCTCCTGAACAGACCTAAAGTCGCCGGGGCTCGAGATGGGGAAACCCGCCTCGATGACGTCAACGCCCAGACGGACGAGCTGGCGAGCCACGATGAGCTTCTCTTCCGTGTTCATGGAAGCTCCGGGAGACTGCTCCCCGTCGCGCAGGGTCGTGTCGAAGATAGAAATCTTGCGGCTCATGATAGGTTCCTCTCGAACAGGCGGCCAACGGTCGGATGGTTTGATGCTCTCATAGGTAAGGTGCTGAAACTATGGCACAGGCACCCTTGCCCCACGTAAGGGGTTGCGAGAATGAAACAATGCCATTCCCTCGCGCCGCCTTCGAGCGAGCCGGTTCTTCTCGACAAGGCGCAGCGCGACTCACAGGCCTCGCTCGGCGGGACAGCCCCGAGCCGTTACCTTACCCCTTTGCGCCGACTCTCTACACGGCTTCTCCGCAATTGGCGACAATTTAGCTCCAACCAACTCCCTCTTGCAGGATTGGGTAACCAACGCAGCGCGTTCCCATCTCATTTGAAGCCATGTTAGGAGTAAACTTCAGTGCGTTATGGGATCGTGTCGCAGCCCTGCGTCTCGCGCATCATCCTCGATGGCGCTCGAGCATCCGGGCATCACGTCACCAGACATCCGTTTGGAGATCGCAGCTCTTGCTGCGTAACGTCGCGACGGCCGAAGGCGCGTCGCATCGAGTTTTTGGAGAGGAGCAATACATGCAGTACTCAGCAGACGTCGAGCGTATGTGCCCCGTGACCAAGGGTGCATACCACGGTCCTGCGCCTATCCCCGAAGAGGGTGCATGGGTACAGGCCAAGCAGCTTGAGGACATCTCCGGCTACACCCACGGTGTGGGCTGGTGCGCCCCGCAGCAGGGTGCCTGCAAGCTGAGCCTCAACGTCAAGAAGGGCATCATCGAGGAGGCCCTTATCGAGACCATCGGCTGTTCGGGCATGACCCACTCCGCCGCCATGGCCGCCGAGATCCTCCCGAAGAAGACCATTCTTGAGGCTCTGAACACCGACCTCGTCTGCGACGCCATCAACGTCGCCATGCGCGAGCTCTTCCTGCAGATCGTTTACGGCCGCACCCAGACCGCCTTCTCCGAGGACGGCCTGCCCATCGGCGCTGGCCTCGACGACCTCGGCAAGGGTCTGCGCTCCATGGTGGGCACCACCTACGGCACCGCCGCCAAGGGCGCCCGTTACCTCGAGCTCGCCCAGGGCTACATCACCCGTCTTGCCCTGAACGAGAACAACGAGATCATCGGCTTCGAGTTCCTGAACCTCGGCAAGTTCACTGACGCCATCAAGGCTGGCACCGACCCCAAGGACGCCGTCGACGGCGCCATGGGCCGCTATGGTCAGTGGGACAACCCCGCCAAGGTCATCGATCCTCGCGAAGAGTAGAAAGGGAGGCGTATATACATGGCAGTTTCGTTCGAAGGTTACGAGCGCCGCATCGACAAGATCAACCAGACGCTCGCTGAGTATGGCATCGCCGACCTCGAGGAAGCCCTGAAGATCTGCACCGATCTCGGTTTCAACCCCTATGAGATCACCGAGGACATCCAGTCCATCGCGTTTGAGAACGCCAAGTGGGCCTACACCCTTGGCTGCGCCATCGCTGTGAAGAAGAACGCCGCCGACGCGTCTGATGCCGCTGCCGCCATCGGCATCGGCCTGCAGGCCTTCTGCGTGCCCGGCTCCGTTGCCGAGGACCGCAAGGTCGGCCTGGGCCACGGCAACCTGGGCGCCATGCTGCTGGGCGAGGACACCGAGTGCTTCGCCTTCCTCGCTGGCCACGAGTCCTTCGCCGCCGCTGAGGGCGCCATCGGCATCGCCAACAACGCCAACAAGGCCCGCAAGAAGCCCCTGCGCGTTATCCTGAACGGCCTCGGCAAGGACGCCGCCCAGATCATCGCCCGCATCAACGGCTTCACCTATGTCCAGACCAAGTTCGACTACTTCACGGGCGAGCTTGAGGTCGTGCAGACCATCCCCTACTCCGATGGTCCGCGCTCCAAGGTCAACTGCTACGGTGCTGACGACGTCCGCGAGGGCGTTGCCATCATGTGGCACGAGAATGCCGACATCTCCATCACCGGCAACTCCACCAACCCGACGCGCTTCCAGCACCCGGTTGCGGGCACCTACTTCAAGGAGCGCACGCTGGCTGGCAAGAAGTACTTCTCCGTCGCTTCCGGCGGCGGCACCGGCCGTACCCTGCACCCGGACAACATGGCTGCTGGTCCCGCCTCCTACGGCATGACCGACACCATGGGCCGTATGCACAGCTCCGCCCAGTTCGCCGGCTCCTCGTCCGTGCCTGCGCACGTCGACATGATGGGCCTCATCGGCATGGGCAACAACCCCATGGTCGGCTGCACCGTGGCCTGCGCCGTCGCGGTTGAGGAAGCCCTCAAGAAGTAAGACCTTTTGGACTACATGAGCCGCGGCCGAAAGGCCACGGTGCAGACGTCCACAACGACCCGTCACCTGCACTTGGTGGCGGGTCGTTCTGGTACGCATTGCACCGTGGCCTGCGCTGTTGCGGTGGAAGAGGCTCTGAAGAAGTAAGCGATTCGCTTGCGACTAATGCGCTTCTGAAAAAGGGACCGTCACAGTACGTGGCGGTCCCTTTCTTGTTGTCCGGTGTTTGCCAACGGCCGTGCCGCATAGTTGTAATTACAAGGGGTTGTTTCTCCAACTTAGCGGCTTCACTACCGCAAAGTTGTAATTAAGGGGCCCCTTTTCTCCAACTTACCGGCACTGCTGCCGCAAAGTTGTAATTACAAGGGGTTGTTTCTCCAACTTACCGGCAGCCCTGCCGCAAAGTTGTAATTAAGGGGCCCTGTTTCTCCAACTTACCGGCAGTCGTGCCGCATAGTTGTAATTAAGAGGCCCCTTTTCTCCAACTATGCGGCAGGACTGCCAAGGGGACCGCCTTCTTACCAGATAGTGACTCGATCCTGCGGAGCGAGGTACATGCCGTCACCTTCCTTGATGCCGTAGCAGTCGAGGAACTCGTCGTATTGCTGCAAGGTCATGTTGATACGCAGGTAGTTCATGGGATGAACGTCTTGAACCAACTGCTGGGCCAGCATCGGGGTCTCCTTGCAGAGCCACAGCTGAGCATAGGCACGGAAGAAGGCATCGTAGTCAAAGCCCGGCTTCTGCGCGGCGATTCCGAGCATGCACTTGATGCCAGCCATGTCTGCGCAGGCCTCGCCTGCCATGCTCTCGCCCGTCAGATTCTGGCCCTCCCAAGGATGCATGCTGCTCAGGTAGGCTGCGAGCTTTTGGTTCTTCTCGGCGAAGGCCTTGGCGTCCTCGTCGGTCCACCAGTTGACCAGGTTGCCGTCCTTGTCGAACTGCGAACCACTCTGGTCGAAGGCGTGCGAGATCTCGTGGCCGATGACGGCACCGAGCTTGCCGTACAGTTCCTCGTCGCTCATGTCCGAGTTGTACACATCGCCACGCGCAAAGGCGCCCGTGATATAGATGCTGTTCGTCTGCGGGTCGTAGGCGCAATTCACCTCGTGCGGAAGCATGGCCCACTTGCTCTTGTCGACCGGCTGGGAGAACTCCCGGACATCGCGCTCGCGCAGGTATTTTGAGATGGCCCTGTCAGCGTCCCAATAGACGCCACCCTCCTCCTTGTTGGCGAAGCTCAAGCCGTCGTAGCCATAGACGCTCCAATCATCCGGAAAGAGGACGTGCTTGTCGATAGCGTCGAGCTTCTCCAGGGCGTGGGCACGCGTCTCGTCGGAAATGAAGTCAGCATCGTTGAGAATACCGTGGTAGGCGTCGATAATCTCGTCAACCAAGGCGCTGATACGGTCCTTGTCCTCCTGCTTGAGATAGGCCTCGCTGTAGAGCTTGGCTACAGATCCGCTGAGACGGTTCACGGCACCCACCGCATAGGCGTCGTCATCGGGGAGCTCGCTCGTGCCATCCAAGGCACCCATGGCCTCGTAGAACCACTCATAGCACTCTCGGTCGAGCAAGTCGGCGGAATTGATGGTGCTGTTCACGATGAGATAGTCCTTCAGAAGACCAAGGTTCTCGTCGGTGTAGACCTCGTTCAGCTTCGCGAAGAATTCCGGCTCGGCGACGAGATAGCTGTCGCAAGCGGGATAACCCTCCGACTGCTCGAGCACCGCCAGCACCGGCAGCTTTCCCTGCATGGTCTCGACTTCTGACCTCGTATAGCGGCGGCTGGCACGGGAGAGGTAGTCGGGGCTCTGTCGCTCATCTCGGGTGCAAATTGCGGAAGCCATCAGCTTGTCGAAGGCAAGGCAGTTATCGAACTTCTCATTCGCCTCCTGCTCGGAGTAGCCTGCCTTGCCGAGTATCTTCTTCACGAGCGTACGGTAGGCATCTTCCGTCATCGCGCCGAAATCCGAACGCGTCTCATAC
>CAJOKK010000064.1:0-8077 GCA_905235165.1 uncultured Atopobiaceae bacterium
GGCCTCCTTATCTTGGGTTACGACAAATCGGAGTTCCGTGGCTTTCCCCAGTTCAAGACCGCAAGTCACATGCCGAAGATCATTCGCGGCTTCTTCCGCGTGAGCTTCATCTTTGCCTCTTGCGTCGAAGTCGTGCTCTTCCTCGGCATCGTGGGCTTCATCACCATTCGCGAACGCGCGCCGCGCCCGCTCGTGAACTACCTGCTTGAAAACACCTACACGCAGACTAAAGACGTCGTGGGTGCGGATTCCATCGTCACGCGTGAGGCTGCGCTGGGAAATGCCACGTCGGCTATGGACGCGCATCCCGCTGCTCGCGAGAAGTTCTTCCCCAGCCATGCTGACGACAAGAACGTCGTGGTCTTCGCCTATATCATCGGCTCCGACCTCGAGGAGAGGGGCGGTTTGGCCTCGGCGAACATCAGGCAGATGGTCGACGCGACTAGGCAGGGGTCGGCCCTTACCTTCGTGCTGGAATGTGGCGGTGCGCCGCGTTGGTTTACCAACGGTATAAAGGACGGTTCCTACGGTCGCTATGCCATCCATGACGGCAAGATCGAAAGGCTGCTCGACCTTCCGAACACCACCTGCATGTCGGAGGAGGGCGAGCTGGCTGACTTCCTGACCTGGGGCAAGGAGAACTATCCTTCCGACCGCTACCAGCTGGTGCTCTGGGATCACGGTGGGGGACTGGGCACGGGCTATGGCTGCGACCAGGTGAACGTGCGCGACGCCGAGATTCCCACGCTGTCCGTCTCGGAGCTGGTGCAGGCCATCCAGCAGGCGGACCTGAAGTTCGACGTGGTGGGCTTCGATGCCTGCCTCATGCAGGACATCGAGGTTGCCAACAAGCTCGAGCCCTACGCCGATTACCTTCTGGCCTCCGAGGAGACCGAGGGCGGCTTTGGTTGGTTCTACACGTCGGGCTTTGGCAAGCTCGCGCAAGACCCGACGATCAGCTCACAAGACTTCGGTCGCGAGATGATCGCCTGCTACGACCCCTATAACACCATCATCAATGATGGCGAGAAGGACACCATAGCGACGCTCTCCTTCGTCGATCTGTCCCGCGCGAAGGCGGCCTACAACGAGCTTGAGGGCCTCTTCGACCAGGCCAACGAGGCGATCAAGCGCGACTCCACGAGCTATGCGAACCTGTCGCTTTCGGGCACCAAGTCATATGTCTTCTCGAATAACGAGCAGGTCGATCTTGTCGACTTCCTCACGCGTCTTAAAGGTCTCGACTACGACAACAAGATCTGCTCGTCAGAGCGCTATGACGAGCTGGCCAACCTCACGAAAAGCTGCGTGCTCTATCGCAACGCGAATTCTGCGGAGGGCGTGAACGGCATCGCCCTCACCTTCCCGTGCGCATCCATCAGCGGCTACACCTACGATTTCAACCAGTTCAACGCCTTGTCGCTCGAGCACCAACGCTCGCTCTACAACGATTTCTTCTCCATCATGGCGGCGCAAAACGCCAAGGCCTACGACGAGGCGGTGGAGCAGGGCGACCTCCTTGGCGCTCTGCGAAATGTCATGGATTATACAAGCGAGCCTTGGTACGTCGAGGGATTTGAGAACTACGAGACCCAGGAGGCCCTTGTCGACATCCCGCTGCGCGAGGTCGCTGACGGCTATGAGATCGAGCTTCCCGAGAAGGCCTGGCCGCTCATCGCCACCTGCGACGTCATCGCCTATCAGCACTGCGACGGCGACCTCCTTCGCTACCTGGGCCGCAATGAGATTGGCGGCGTCGACGAGAGCGGCCATCCCCTCGTTGCCATGGATGGCAGCTGGGTGAACGTGGGCGGAAAGCTCGTGTGCTATGAGGCCGGCTCTTCGCGCGAGACGGACGACGGCGTGGTCTTTACCGGCACCGTGAAGGCGATGCTCAACGGAGACACGAAGGTCTCCCTGCACGTCGAGTGGGACCCGGTGAGCGGGGAGTCCGACGCTCCGGTGCAGGGGCACATCACGGGCTACGACCTCATCTTTGATGACAACCCGCTGATGCAGCTTCTGGGCGAGCATCTCACCACGGCGCTCAACGGCAAGGCCATGGCCGAGCTCTCGCCGGGCGATCGTCTCGACTTCCTCTTTGACTACTACAACGCCGAGGGTAACCTCGCCAAGACTGAGGTCTATGGTGGCACCTACACGGTGGTGAGCCAGGAGCGCATCGACGTGACGGATGCCAAGCTCGCGCCGGGCGACATCGAGTTCGGCGGCGTCTTGACCGACGTTTACCAGCGCGTGATGACGACCGAGAAGATCGAGGCCCACATCGACTAAAGGCTTTGTGGGGACTTGCCAACTATCTTGCTTGCAAGATTTAGCAATTGATTAAGAGATAGGCTACAGTGTTTTCTTGTGGAAGCTACGCCTACTCCCATGAAAGGGGACCTTTGGAAATGGCAACCGATCTTAAAGCAACCGCAACGCAGATTCGAACCGACATTATTGAGTCACTCGCGGCAGCAGGTTCTGGCCATCCAGGCGGCTCGCTGTCGTGCACCGACATCATGACGGTGCTTTACTTTGACAAGATGCATATCGATCCTGAAAACCCGAACGATCCTGATCGCGATCGACTCATTCTCTCTAAGGGACATGCGGCTCCCGCTCTGTATGCGGCTCTTGCTGAGCGCGGTTACTTCCCTCGCGAAGACCTTCTCACCCTGCGCAAGCGCGGTTCGCACCTCCAGGGCCACCCGAATATGAACGATACTCCGGGTGTTGATATGTCTACGGGTTCGCTGGGCCAGGGCCTGTCCGTCGCGAACGGCATGGCGCTTGCCGGTCGTCTCGATAACAAGGACTACTACGTCTACGTCATTCTTGGTGACGGCGAGATTCAGGAAGGCCAGATCTGGGAAGCCGCCATGTCGGCCGGACACCTCGGTCTCGACCACGTTATCGCCTTCGTTGACCATAACGGCCTGCAGATCGACGGAAGCAATGATGAGGTCATGACGGTTAACCCCGTTGCCGATAAGTTCGTGGCCTTTGGCTGGAACGTCCTTTCCATCGATGGCCACGACTTCGACGCCATTTCCGCGGCTATCGACAAGGCCAAGGCGAGCACCGGCAAGCCGACGGCTATTGTGTGCGAGACGGTCAAGGGCAAGGGTATCTCGTTCATGGAGAACGCCGTCAACTGGCACGGCAGCGCTCCCAATGCCGAGCAGGCCGCTCAGGCTCTTTCCGAGCTTCGCGGCGAGTAATCGCTTCGCATCAGCGCCCCTCACGACTCTCACTTCCCAAGGAGGATTTCACCATGAACTCTGCTACCCGCGAGGCGTACGCTCAGGCCATAGCCGAGCTTTCAGCCGAGAATCCCAACGTGGTCGCGCTCGACGCCGACCTCGCTGCCGCTACCAAGTCTGCCGCCTTCAAGAAGGCCTGCCCGGAGCGCTTCTTTGACATGGGCATCGCCGAGGCGGACATGGTGGGAACTGCTGCCGGCCTTGCCACCTGTGGCAAGATTCCCTTTGCGAGCAGCTTCTCCGTCTTTATCACGGGCCGCGCCTTTGATCAGGTCCGTCAGTCCGTCTGCTATGCCAACCTCAACGTCAAGCTGGTGGGCAGCCATGCCGGCCCCAGCTGCGGCGAGGATGGTGGTACGCACCAGGCTGTCGAGGACATCGCCATCATGCGTTCGCTGCCCAACATGACCGTGGTCGTTCCCGCTGATGACGTTGAGGCTCATGCTGCGGTCAAGGCTGCCGCGGACATCGAGGGACCGATGTACCTGCGTGTTGCTCGCCTTGCGTCTCCCACCATTCACGATGCCGACAGCTATGAGTTCCACTTCGGCAAGGGCGAGGTGCTGCGCGAGGGTACCGACGTCACTATCATCGCCTGCGGCATGATGGTGCCGCGTGCCCTGGATGCAGCCGAGCGCTTGGCTGGCGAGGGCGTCTCTGCCGAGGTCATCAACATGCATACGATAAAGCCGCTCGACGAGGAACTGGTGGTTGCCAGCGCCAAGAAGACCGGCAAAGTCATTACCGTTGAGGAGGCTTCCGTCATTGGCGGTCTTGGCTCTGCGGTGAGCGAGGTGCTTTCCGAGCAGTGCCCGACCAAGATGGTCCGTATCGGCATGCCCGACATCTTCGGCGAGTCTGGCCCCGGTGCCGAGATGCTCGACCACTTCGGTCTGACGGCCGACCACATCATCGAGGCCTATCGCAGCCTCTAGTCTGTAGTCGCGCAGGAATTGCCGCCGGAATTGCTCTTAGTGAAGGGACGCCGCTTCTGACCCGAAGCGGCGTCCCTTTTTTATGCGTGAATGCCCGGAAGTGCCTCCGGTTTAACTGGCCCCCCAGCCATTTTGTGACAAAAACAGGCTGGTAATGTCACTTTTTGGTAGGGGGAGGGGAGGGCTTTACAGCGAGTCGATGAGCCAGCTGGCAGCACGGAGTCCGTCGGTGGCGGCACTCATGATGCCGCCGGCATAGCCCGCTCCTTCTCCGCAGGGGAAGAGACCCCTGATGCCGAGGGCTTGTCCTGCCTCGTCGCGCGTCACCCTTACGGGCGAGCTGGACCTCGACTCCACTCCCGTAAGCACGGCGTCAGCCGACGAGAAGCCCTTGAGCTGGCGCTCCATGCGCGGAATCGCCGTGCGCAGGGATTCGGTGACGTAGGTCGGCAAGCAGGACTCCACGCTTCCCCAGCGCACGCCGCGCGGGTAGGTGGGTTGCACGCGTCCGGGACCAGATGAGGCGCTGCCCTGCAAAAAGTCTCCCACGAGCTGCGCAGGTGCCACGAAGTCGCCCTCTCCTGCCACGAAGGCCGCCTGCTCGCATTGGCGCTGCAGCTCCACGCCGGCAAGGACGTCGTCGCCGGGAAGGTCTTCGGGAAAGACGTTGGCGAGAAGACCCGAGTTTGCGTTTTCGCCTGCGCGATCAGAGAGGCTCATGCCGTTCGTAACCACGCCGCCCTGCTCGCTGGCAGCAGCGACCACGTAGCCGCCGGGGCACATGCAGAAGGAGAAGGCCCCTCGTCCGTCCTCCAGGTGTTGGGCCAGCTTATAGGGGGCGGCGCCAAGGGCAGGATGCCCGGCGGAAGGCCCGTACTGGGCGTGGTCGATGTCGGTCTGCAGATGCTCGATGCGCACGCCCATGGCGAAGGTCTTGCGCTCGAGGGTGACGCCTAGCGTGCGCAGCAGCTCGAAGACGTCGCGAGCCGAGTGTCCGCAGGCCAAGACGACCTGGCTCGTTGCCACGCGTTCCTCGCGCACGATGCCGCTGGACATGTCGCGCGACTCGAGCGTGACGCTGCGCACCGCACCCCCAGTTACATCGAGGCCCGTCATGCGGGTGCGGCAGCGCACCTCGCCGCCGGCCTCCTCGATGCGCTTGACGATGTTTTCCACCACGCGGGGCAGCACGTCGCTTCCCACGTGGGGCTTCGCGTCCCAAAGGATGTTTCGCGCGGCTCCCGCCGCAACGAGGGCCTCCAAGATCATGCGATGTGCCGCGCTCTTGGTACCGGTCGCGAGCTTACCGTCGGAGAAGGTGCCGGCACCACCCAGGCCAAACTGGATGTTGCTCTCAACATCGAGCTCGCCCGTCTCGTTGAGCTGTCTCACGGCCGCCGTGCGACGCGTTGCGTCGTCGCCGCGCTCCACGAGCAGTGGCGCCAAACCGGCTTCCGCGAGGGCGAGGGCACAGAAGAGCCCCGCACAGCCTGCGCCTACAACCACGGGGCGTTGCTTGGGAGCTGCGCCAACGGCAGGGGGAAGACAGTAGGGCTTCTCGTCCACGTGGCGAACTCCGCGTGCGCCATGGGTACGCTCGAGCTTCTGCAGAAGCTGGCGCTCGGCGTTGGCGTGCCCCGTCAGCTCCAGGCGCAGCGTGTAGGTGAGCATGATGTCGTTCTTCTTGCGGGCATCTATCGAGCGTTTGCGCAGTTCAAAGGAGGCAATATCGCCCGCGGTGAGGTGAATCTTGCGCAGCGCGGCATCGCGGACGCAGGCCAGCTCATGACGCTCGTCACCGTCGAGCTTGCGCAGCGGAACGCGAATGTTCGAAATCTCAATCATGCTGTTGCCCTTCCATCCGTCGCGCGGCGGCGCTTCCGGCCACCATGCCGCTCTTCCATGCCCACGCGAGGTTGAAGCCGCCGCAATCGGCATCGATGTTCAAGGCCTCGCCACAGGCGAAGAGCCAGCTGCAGTCTTTCGCGGCAAGCGTGTTGCTACTAAATTGGCTGGTGAGAAGACCGCCCCTCGTTACCTGGGCGCGGTCGGTCTCGGTTGGTCCATGCACCAGGAAGGGCAGGGCCTTCACGAGCTGGATGAGTGCCTGCGTTTCCGTCGGGGGAGTGGTCCTTCCTGGCCAGTCAATCTGCCAACGCTTTCGGGCAAGCTGCTCAAGCAGACGGGCAATCTCAGGGTCGATGATCCCGTCAAGACGCCCCGGTTCGATGTCCTCGTTAGCCTGTTCGTTCAGGAGCGCGTTCAGGCCTGCTTCGCTCACGCGCGGAGCGAGGTCGAGTTCGATGAGGTCTCCCGGCTCGGCGCGGCGCGAGGCGTCGAAGGTGACGATGCCCGAAAGCCCATAGCTACGGAAGAGCACCTCGCCGTCTTCCTGCCAGCAGGCGCTGGTCGAGCCTCGCTTGGTGAGTGAGGCCCTCACACGCGCGCGTCTTCCATCAAGGGCGGCAAGGGGACTCTCCTCACAGGCGAGCGGGCAGAGCACCGGCTCGTAGGGAGCCGAGGCCAGATGCACGCCTTCGATGCGCGAGGGCACCCCGCCGCCACAGGCGAGCACCACGGCCCTTGCATGGGCGACCTGGTTCTTCTCGGTGTCATCAGCTACCATGCGGTAGTTGACGCAAGCTTCGAAATTGCCCTGATTATCAGGAGAAATGCAAGTAACCTCGCGTGCTGGGGCCAGGATGGCACCCGCTCGCTGGGCGCGGGCAAGCAACACGTTGCGCACGCTTGCGCTCACGTGGCTCGCGGGGTAGAGGCGCCCGTTCTCCTCGCACCAGGCAAGCCCACATACGGAGAAGAAGGAGAGCAGATCGTCGAGCCAACTCTGTCCGCAGACGGCCTCGACGAAGGCGGGCTCGTTGTAACGCTCGGCCTTGAGGTTGGTGTTTGCGAAGTTGCAACGGCCATTACCCGTGGCAAGGATGGAGCGGCCACAGGTCAGGTCGCGTTCGAGCACGAGCACGCTCGCGCCGGCCTCAGCCGCGCAGATGGCGGCGACAAGACCGGCGGCTCCGCCTCCGACCACGGCGACGTCGACCTCGTTTGGCACCGCAACGCGTGCGGCGGCCTCGAGCAGCCGCTTGCGCTCCTGTGCCCGTGAAGGCTTCTTGGCCATGGTCTTCTCCTCACGAAAGACGGCCGGACGCGCGGCTTCAGGAGCGCACGTCCGGCCGCAGGTGCCTACTGCTCGTCGTGCTCGGCGATGATCTTGAGCGCCTCGTCGAGCAGGTGCTCGGGCAGGTCGTCCTCGATGCTGCCCTTGTCGCAGCATGCGGCGATGGCGGGGTCGATCGGCAGCTTGCCGAGCAGGTCGATGCCAAAGGTCTCGGCGCTTTCCTCGGCGTGGCTCGGGCCGTACAGCTCGTGGCGCTTGCCGCAGTCGGGGCACTCGAAGTAGCTCATGTTCTCGACGAGGCCAACCACCGGCACGTTCATCATGGCGGCCATGGTGACGGCCTTGCCCACGACCATCTGCACGAGGTCCTGCGGGCTGCTCACGATGACGACGCCCTCGATGGGCAGCGACTGGAAGACGGTGAGCGCCACGTCGCCCGTTCCCGGAGGCATGTCAACGAGCAGGTAGTCGATGTCGCCCCAGCAGGCCTCCTCGTAGAACTGCTTGAGCGCGCCCATGAGGATGGGGCCGCGCCAGAGCACGGGGTCGGTCTCGCGCTCGAGCAGGAGGTTGGTCGAGACCACCTTGATGCCGTGCTTGGTGGCGACGGGCATCATCATGTTCTCGCCGAGGGCGGCCAGGCGCTGGTCGGCAATGCCGAACATGCGGGGGATGGACGGGCCGGTGATGTCGGCGTCAAGGATGGCGACCTTCTTGCCGGCGCGCATGAGCTCGGT
>CAJOKK010000064.1:8088-11104 GCA_905235165.1 uncultured Atopobiaceae bacterium
ACGAGCGACTTGCCGACGCCGCCCTTACCCGAAACGATGCCGATGACGTGCTTGATGTTCGACATCTCGTTGGTCTGGAAAAGCTCCGGGCCCTGGGGCTTCTGCTCCTGCTGGTGGGCCTGCCTGCGGCTCTCCTCAAACTCGCGGCGGATGGCCTCTTCTTCCTCGGGGGTCATGGCCCCTCCTTTCCTTGGTGGGTCGCGCGGTGCGCGTCGTATGCAAACCTTCTTAGTTTAGCCGCTTATGGTGTGCACGGCATGGATGCTTGCCGCAAGGCGGGGAGCATATCGATTCTGGGAGCGCCGGAGGGACATCGATCTGCTTTGAGTCTTGCGCCTGTCCATCCCTATCTGTTTCAATGGGCGGGCCAAAAGAGTGCGAGCGATGGTGGTGATGGCCTATGATGCCCGACCTAACGAAGCTTTCCACAGAGAAGCGCAATCCCCGTACGATGGATCTTGACCTGATGAGCCCCTTGCAGATTGCCGAGGCGATGAATGCCGAGGACAAGAACGTGGTGGCAGCCGTGCACGAAGTGTTACCGCAGGTCGCGCAAGCCATTGAGCTCGCAACGGCATGCCTGTCTGCGGGTGGACGCATCATCTATGCTGGCGCCGGCACCAGCGGGCGCCTTGGTCTTCTCGATGCCGTGGAGTGCCCGCCCACCTTTGGTGTGGCGCCTGAGCAGGTCGTGGGCCTGATGGCAGGAGGCATGAAGGCCTTCGCCCGCGCCGTCGAGGGAGCCGAGGACAGCCTTACCCTCTGCGAAGAGGAGCTGCGGGAGCTTGGCCTTACGGATAAGGACATCGTCATCGGCATCGCGGCGAGCGGTCGCACGCCCTATGTCATCGGAGGCCTGCGCTATGCACGGAAGGTTGGCTGCCATACGGTAGCCATCGCCTGCAGCAAGGATTCCGAGATCGGTCGCGAGGCGGAGGTCGCTATCGAGCCGGTGCCCGGACCCGAGGTGCTCACGGGTTCCACGCGCCTGAAGGCGGGCACTGCCCAGAAGATGATTCTCAACATGATTTCCACCGGTTCTATGGTGGGTGTTGGCAAGGCCTACCAGAACCTGATGGTGGACGTGCGTCAGAGTAACGACAAGCTTCGTGTTCGCGCACGCAACATCGTGAAGGAGGCCACCGGTTGCGACGACGAGCAGGCTGCCGAGGCGCTTGCGGAGGCGGAAGGCGAGGCCAAGGTGGCCATCGTCATGATCTTGCTGGGCCTCTCGGCAGGGGAGGCCGTTCGTGCGCTCGAGCGTGCCCATGGCAAGGTGCGCGTGGCCTTGGCAGAGAAGTAGTCGCTCCATTGCGAGGCAAAGGAGAAGAACAGCTCCGCAAACCTCGCCCAAGAAAGCTACGTTAGCGGTACTTGTGCAGGTAGATACCATCAAATCAGACGAGCAAAGGAAGCGTATGAACGTAGATGAAACCGCAGCCCGGCTGCTTGACGCTATGGGCGGCAAGAGCAACATCGTGTCGAACACGGCTTGTATGACGCGCCTGCGCATAAAAGTCGCCGACCTGTCTTTGGTGGACGAGGACGCAATCAAGGCGGTCGACGGCGTGATGGGCGTCGTGGTGGACGACGGCGTGCAAGTGGTGCTTGGCCCGGGTACGGTGAACCAGGTCCTCGACGCCTTCATCGCGCTCACGGGCATCGCCAAGGGTGAGACAAACGCCAGCGTGAGCGACCTCGCCAGCATGAACAAGGCCGACAACGCTGCCCGTCACAACAACGCCGTGCGCGACTTTCTCAAGCATGTGGCCAACATCTTCGTTCCCCTGCTGCCGGGCATCATCGCCGCTGGCCTTATCAATGGCCTGACTAACGTCATCAACGTCTATACGGGCGGTGCCTACGCAAGCAATTGGCTTTACGAGGCCATCCGCACCATCGGATGGGCGCTCTTTGCCTACCTGCCGATCTTTGCCGGCTACAACGCGGCGCAGGAGTTTGGTGGCTCGCCCATCTTGGGTGGCATCGCGGGAGCGATGTGCGTGGCAAACCCGGCGATGCCCCTGCTGGGCACTGCCGATAGCTCCGTCCTGCTGCCTTTCACGAACGCTGCCTACAACCCCGCGAGCGGCGGTCTTCTCGCGGCACTCTTCGCCGGTGGTCTCATGGCAGCTCTGGAGAAGCGCGTGCGCAAGGTGATGCCTGCGGCCATCGATACCTTCATCAGCCCGCTGGTGGTGCTGATTGTTGGCGCCCTGGCCTTGGCGCTGGTCCTCCAGCCGCTGAGCGCGATTCTCACCCAGGGCATCTACGTGGCGATGGACTTCGTTTACGTGAAGATGGGCGTTGTGGGCGGCTACATCCTGGCGTCCACCTTCCTTCCGCTGGTGTCGCTTGGCCTGCACCAAGCGCTCATGCCCATCCACGTTATGCTCAACGACCCTTCCGGCCCAACCGGCGGCATCAACTACCTGCTTCCCATCCTCATGATGAGTGGTGGTGGTCAGGTGGGTGCCGGCGCTGCCCTCTACCTCAAGAGCGATAACGAGAAGCTGCGTGGCTACCTTCGCGACTCCATTCCCGTGGGCATCCTCGGCGTGGGAGAGCCGCTCATGTACGCGGTGACTCTTCCGCTTGGCAAGCCCTTCGTCTCTGCCTGCTTGGGCGCGGGCTTTGGTGGAGTCATGGCGGTTCTTCTCCACCTTGGCACGGTTTCGCAGGGCGTCTCCGGACTCTTCGGTCTTCTCATCGTTCAGCCGGGCCAGCAGCTGGGCTACATTCTGTCGCTGCTGGTTGCCATGGTTGCCGGCTTCGTTATCACTTGGTTCTTCGGTGTTGACCAGGAACGTATTGACGAGACCTACGGCAAGTAGGGGGTAGGAGGACCCTGGCCTCGGCATGAGGGACGGCCGGGGAGCTCCGCGCGATTATTGCGACAAGAACGGGGGCTTCTGCACTACATGTAGGCAAAGGTCGTGCGAGGCCGGGCCAGAATTGCGGACTTGGGCGGCCACGGCCGTCGGAGTCCGTGAAACTGGGGCGGTTTTGACGGACT